>JACAEL010000024.1 GCA_013388835.1 Candidatus Thorarchaeota archaeon
GGATGGCTCCTGAACACCCCCGTGGAGGAGCATGGAGCGTCAATGAGAATTAGGTCCGCGTTGCGCACCGGGCACTTGGAGGCATCCGCACAGACCCATTGCACGTCATCCATGCCTAGACGCTTGCCCCTTGATGCAGCATCTACTAATCGGTCCATGCTCCTATCTGTAGCGATGAGGCGTCCCGAGCCGTTCATCTCCTCCCAGAGCAGCTGGGTCTTCATTCCGGGAGCGGCACACGCATCCCACACGGTATCGCCCTCTTTTGCCTGCAAAGCCTTTGCGGCAAGCACACTCGCCTTGTCTTGAACGAGAATCTCGCCGTTGCGAAAGTGGTCTGAAGTCACTAGGTCACTTATGCCCGAAGACACACGAAAGACACCTTGAACTTCCGGGTCTCTCATGAAGCGAAGGTTGTGCGACCCAAGCTCTGCGACTACCGCCTCCTCCTCGGCCTTCAAGCGATTGACACGGATGAAGTAGTCCCGTGAAGAATTGTTCGCCTCCATCAGCATGATGGCCTCAGACTCGGTCATGTTCTTCAGGAGTGTCTCCACCATGAAAGTGGGATGAGAATACAGCACACTGAGTCTCTGTACTTCCGGGAGGCGATTAGCAAGGGCTGTCAGGTCTCTCTGCGTAGCGCGTCTGGCAGCTGCATATGCGCGCTTTGACATGAATGGATATAGCGTTCGTAGGCGGCTCAGAGGGGTGCTCTGTATTGTGTATTCATAGACAAACGCCCTCAATGTTCCCTTCTCCCAAGCCGTGAGCGACTCTGTGGTGCCGCGGCTCGAGGACTTGGAGATTAGGAAGTCAATCGTGTTGAGCCGTTTCAACACGCCCAACACAATCGCCTTGACTCCAGAATAGACCACGCTGTCGACATCAGTGGCATTCCTTAGTCCATGTAGCAGTGAGTGCAGTTCATCGTGGGACTTGTTGTAGCGACCAAGAATCTGAGCTGCTCGTAGTCTGATTGTGCGTTCTGACTCGAGGGGTCTCCCATCGCTTCTTGCATCGAATGTTGTATTCACATGAATTCACAACCCGGCCCAACATGAACATACTTCATGCGAGTCAGCATTACAGGGAAGTACTTCGCCCCGATGATTCCGGAGTTCTTGTAGCCACCGAGGTGTGGCATGTGGGGGTCGAAGTAGAGATGGTCCTGACTGATGTTTACTCCTGCCGCCTCGATTCCCTTTGCCCACTTCAATCTGACGTTCACGTCATCAGTGTAGATTGAGGACCTGAGGCCGAATCTGGAGGAATTCGCTATATTCAGTGCCTGTTCGACACTGGACACCTTCATGACAGGGAGAGCAGGTGCAAATACCTCCTCCTGCATCACCCGCATGTCAGTGGATGCATCTACCAGCACCGTGGGTTTGTAGAAGAAACCTGCGGGGTCCTCCTTCCCTGTATAGTCACATCGAAAGCCCCCGGTTCTCACCTTGGCACCCTTTGCCAGTGCATCCTCCATCTGATCAAGTAGGAGATACAGTGCGGTGAGTCCCACCGGTGGGAGGCTGACTTTAGGATCAGAGGGACGCCCAATGCACAGACGCTCGGCCTCTTCCACCACTAGGTTCACCAAGTCGTCATGCAAGGTGTCCTGTACGAGAAGACGCTTGACAGCCATGCAGGCCTGACCGCTTCCTAAGAACCTCCCCTTGACAATCATCTTTGCGGCAAACTCAAGGTCAACGTCTCGCCCCCAGACCAGTGAGGCATCACTTCCAGCCAGCTCTGGCGCCATCTGAATTCTATGCCTGGTCGCGTCAGCCCACAGCTCGACACCCGTCTCGCTATCACCGTACCAGACAAGGGCGCCCACGGCAGGGTCTGTGATGAACCGGTCCATCATACTCTTCCCGCCTCCAGTGACGACCTGCATGATTGCAGGTGGCAGACCGAGTTCGAGAAACCTTCTCATGAAGATCCTTCCGAGCATCATGGTACTGAGAGGCACTTTACTCGGTGGTTTGAGTATTGTTGCATTCCCTGCAAGGATAGACGAGGTTATACTCAGTATTCCCAGTGCAAGAGGGGAGTTGTAGGGGGTGAATAGACATGCGACACCATAGGGCTCCCTGAAGCGGTAGTTCTTGCCTCCGTCTCTTCCTGGTGTCTCAATCAGGTCCAGTTCACGGCCCCAGAGCTCGAAGGTCTCACGTTCCAGATACTCTGTGAACATCGACCATGTCCACTCGAAGGTCTTTATTGGCACGCCCTCTTTCACGGAGACGTCCCTTACAACCTCGAACTGCTTCTTCACTTCTAGGCCTGCCTGAAACAGCGCATCGATGCGTTCATCTAGAGTAGTCCCCATACCACTCCTTCTGAATGGGTTGTAGAGTGCATGGTGGTCTCGGACCCCGGCAGCAATTGCAGTGCGTATGTCCGTCTCTCTGGCTAGACACACTTGTGCGTACACGACGTCATCGAGTTCGTCGTTTGAGTACTTGGGTACACCATGAGCCCTGCGATAGTCGCGGAGATAGCGCATCTCAGGTGTTGAGCTTGGGATTAGGCTTGGCAACTTGGAGAAGACTATACGTTGGCTTCCCTTTGCTTCTCTCATCTGCAAAGCGATTGCGAGGCCCGGGTCAACAACCACACGGTCCATGTCTGGAAATGACATATATCGCCCTGTGTCGACTTCAGTGCCATCCACCAGAACGGGGTACTTCTCCATCAGGTGACCTCCGAGAGTCAAGGGCCGTTGCCCCCTCTTGCTTCTAATAGCCTTTCTGTTCCTGCTCAGTGAACTCACAGCAGTCGTTCGTACATCTGCACAAGCATTCCCTCATCTTGATAGTAAGGCTCACCCCACGGGCGGAAACCGAACTTCTTCATCAGTCTCTCTCCAATCTCATGTCCAACTAGAATGTTGCAGTAGTTGCGCACACAGCCAAGCTGTCGACCATACTCTGCGAACTGAACGTACATTGCCGATGCAAGACCTGAATCACGACACTCTGGGACGACCGTCTGTTGTTCCCCATAGAGTCCCTTCTCTGTACGAATGGCCTTGTAGACACCAACAATCCTGCCGCGGAGCCGCGCGCCGAAGTAGTGGTATCCATTTCTCATGTCCTCCACAATCTGCTGGGCGGTGTAGCATCGCTTCTTGCGCCATGATTCAGGGTACTCTGACAGTAATGGCCACACCGTCCTGAAGAGCTCTGAGATCTCTTCAGCGTGTTCTTCGCCGAACTCAACTATCCGGATGTGTTCATTGTCCCTACGGGTCATTGTCATTCTGCTCCGTGTCATCAGGACTCGAGACTCGGAGAGAGATGTATCTCATTCTCACCAAGTCTACGCGTTGTGTCGTGCCCAGTCATATGCTTCTTGGATTGGAGTACATCCTCCGCACTTGTGACACCCTGCACTTGTATCAGCGGGGTTAAGACCACTTCGATAGAGCAGGGCGCCTACTCTCTTATAGAAGTCGATATTCTCCTCACCGCGTCCCACATAGCTTGGAACAAGACCAGAGAGGCGGCTGCCCGATGCGGGACGGAATGGAGTCACAACAGGTAGGACCCCCAACTGACAGACGTCCTCTGCCATCTTGAGGGTTGAATCTGTGTTCTCACCGAGACCGTGAAGCAGGAAGGTACTGACGTTGCCACGTCCAAAGTGGCCTACAGCCTTAGTCCAGCATCGTCTGTATAGGTCAGTCGGTCCGTGGATCTGCTTTCCCGGGCACATCGACATCCTGAGCTTCTCGTCTGCACACTCCAGATGCATACCGACGGCGTTCACTCCTGCTGCAGCCACTCTCTCTATGTGCTCCAAGTCAGTGGGAGGCTCGAACTGAACACCAATCGGGACATCAGAAAAATCCCTTATGCGCTTCACTATCGCGACGATCCGGTTGATGCCCATGTCCTCGGACTCTGGCGTACCTGTCGTGATGAGAAGGTCGGAGACAACTCCTTCAGCCAGAGCTGCCCTCACGACATTCGCGATCTGCTCAGGGGTCTTCTCAAGAATTGTGTCACCGGACTGAAGGGATGTCGGGATGGTGCAGAACCTGCACTGTTCACCAGTCTTCCAATACCTGCACATCTGGTATGCAGTCGTGGCCAGAGTGCTGCTCCCGTGAAGAAGGGCTATCTTGTAGAAGGGCACTCCATCAGCAGTACGCAAGTCATAGAATTGCGGACGTGGCACTGTCCTCAGCTCAAATCGGCCGTCGTACAGCCAGATCCGTTCATCGTCGGTGGGCTCGAGGACTGCGGATCCATATACTCTGGCTGACCTCGCGTCTCTGACTGCAACGCCACAGGCTCGCCCATTTGGTAGAATGAAATAGCGACTGCCGACCGGTCCAGCCCCGCCCTTTCGCACACCACTCTCCGTATCAGGCAGTCTGGCACCTTCGGTGAGGAGTCGTATCTTCAGCCTGAGCAGAGTCTCTTCGTCCATGCTGGGTCTGCATTGCTTCTGGTTATCTAATCAGTCTTAGCTTAGAGGCTATCACGGTTCATCGTGGTGCTGACCGATGCTCACGAAGCGCATGGAGGAGAAACTCGGAGAGGTCGAAAACCGCAAGCTTGTCTTCAGACTCTGAATCAAGCAGGTTCTTGCAGAAGGGACAGGCCGTCACAAGATACCGTGCACCAGTCCTCTGCGCATGGAGCACTCGCTCGGCGCCTATCGCTCTTGCAGCAGTGGGGTATAGGAGGCGAAGCCCTGCGCCGTTACCACAGCATGATGCGTTCTCTCGATTCCGTTCCATCTCCACGACGGGTCTTCCGGAGACTCGTTCAATCACGACCCTGGGCTCATCGTATATGCCTGAGTGTCGACCGAGATGACATGGGTCATGGTATGTTATGTCTGAGTCGACAGAGCCTCTCGGTAGAGTGTCGAGATGGCTGTACAGAAGCTGGCTCAGATGCACGACAGGCGTGTCAATCATAACACCTAGAGAGGCGTAGTCCTTTGTGAGAGCTCTGAAACACCCGGGACAACTGGTCACAATCGAGTAGACCTCTAGAGAGTTGAAGACCTCCGTGTTGTGTTCTGCCAACGCTTTGGCTTCTTCGGCAAAACCCGTTCTGAGGAGAGGTGACCCGCAGCACCACTCATCCCCCGTGACAACAATGTCAAGACCGAGAAACTCCGAGAGCAGCCTTGAAGTGCTGCGAGCTATGTTCCTCTCTCGATACGACGCTGTACATCCGACAAAGTAGGCAATCCTAGCCCCCTCGATGCCACGATCGGTCTGCCACTCGGTGCGATGCTCGTGGGGCTCTCCAAATGGGTTGTGATGCTGGTGGACGGCATCTCGAAGGCCGTCAAGGGCGGGGGGATAGGTCCCTGCCTCGACCAGCCTGACTCGTGCCTTCTCCACCGCCTGTGCGATGTCCACTCCCGGCAGACACCATGTGAGACAATGACTGCACTCAAGACACTGATAGAGCACATCGATGGCTCGTTCGTCCAGGTCCCGGACGCCCATTGCCTCTTGGTGCAGCAGTAGTGCCCGACCGTGAGGAGTGGGAGAGTCGGAACGCCATGCAAAGAACGTGGGACAGACGTGTCTGCACATCTTTGGGCATGCTGCACACATCCGCAACAATGAGTCGAGCTGCTCTTCCGTCACATTCGTCCCCCCAGACCCATCTTGCCGGGGTTGAGAATACCGTTCGGGTCGAGTACATCCTTTATCTTCTTGAGCACTTCGAATGCTGAGCCAAGCTCCGCCTCTGTATAGGTCGACCGAGTAAGGCCAATTCCGTGTTGATGGCTCATGGTCCCTCCCTCACGGAGGCAGGCTGCAACACCCTCATCCCAGACCTGCTTGTACTTGGCCCATGCGGACTCTGCATCAGCCTCGGACACGAAGAAGATCATGTATATGCTTCCGCCGTTCGGATACATGTGGGAGAAGTGTGACATGACAACAGCACCTTGCGCCTCCATTGAGGTCTTCATCGCGCGATACACCGATTCCAGCTTGTCATAGGTGGCCACGATGTCAATTGTGTCTCCGAGTGAATAGCCACTAGTAGTGAACTTCGTGGGGTAGTACATGTCGTACCGGTGCTCCCACCACCGCTTTGCTGGCCCTTCACCATAGTCCTTTGCACCACGATCAATACAGACCTCCACCGAGACTCTCTCATCCAGTTCCACGCGTTCTTGGGACCCGTCAAAGGCAAGCAGCAGCATACAGTCTCCCTCGGTGATGTCAAAGTGGCTGCTCATGCTCATGGCGGTGTCTTCTGGGTCGTAGAGGCGGACCACGGAAGGCACCACACCCCTTCGAAACACCTCTCGAATGGCGTCAAGTCCGCTGGAGACGTCCTTGAAACACATGCTACGAAATCGCCGCACCTGCGGAATCGGAAACAGCTTCAGTACCGCCTCTGTGATGACGCAGAGTGTGCCCTCGGACCCGATGAACAACTGCTTGAGGTCGGGGCCCACAGAATGCCGGGGTACCGCTTTGCACTCGATGACGGACCCGTCTGCAAGGACTACTTGCAGACCAAGGGTGAGGTCCTCTATCTTGCCGTATAGTGAGGACATCGAACCACCGGACCTCGTTGCAATGAAGCCACCTATGTTTGACGCGCGCAGCGACGTCGGAGTGTGCCCTGTTGTATAGCCATGCCGAGCGACCTCCTCCTCCAAGTCGATGCCGATGACGCCGGCCTGCACCCGGACCGTCATTGACTGATGGTCTATCTCGTATATCTTGTTCATGCGTTTCAGGTCCAACTGAATCCCGCCATAGATGGGCAGTGTACCCCCGCACGTCCCTGCACCACCGCCCACAGGTACCACAGGGACCTTGAGTCGGCTTGCGGCGGCTAGCACCTGTGACACTTCAGACACACTCTGAGGAAAGACCACGATGTCAGCAAGAGGCAGTCTCTCTCCAGCCCGTATCTTTGCCTCGCTCAGTGGCCATGCATCGTGGGCGTTCAGAATGCGGTCCGTCTCATTGACAATGCAATGCTCAGCTCCTACAATCTGCGTGAGCTCGTGTACAAGACTCTGCTTGAGTTTCGAGTCCAACTCTGTTCTCATCTCCTCAGAGGGAGTCGCGTTGCGATGAACACAGTCAGGTCATCCACTTGAACTGAGCTTCCGGCCTTGAACAGGCTGTCCTCAATCTGAGATGTGCACAACGGACAGGGTGCGACGACCCGGTCTGCTCCACATTTCATGATTCCAACTGCGTTCTCAACCGTGACCGCATCCGCCACGTCGCGAGAGTGATGAGCAACGAGTCCACCCCCACCACAACAGGAGTCAGAGACACCAGTACGTACCACCTCGACGCCGGGAATACCATCGAGGATGTCCAGAGCGTACTCCGACACTCTCCGCGATACATGTCTGATCAGATGGCAGGGGTCATGCACAGCCAGTCTCAATGTGTCCGAACCCGCTGCTCTTCGACTCAGTTCACTGATGACTCTTCCAAGACCTATCTGTTCCACCAGAAACTCTATGATGTGATATACGGGCAGACCCCAGTGCCTCTGAGTAGACATGTCTGTCAGATTCGATGTGCATCCAGCACACGTCGTGACTATCATCTCGGCTTTGACTGCGAGTGCTTTCTGTCGAACCGTTTCTGCAAGACGTTCTGCGTTCATCCTGTCGCCCATCAGACGTGAGGGCAGTCCGCAACACGACATCTCATCCATGACCGAATAGTCGACGCCGAAGTGATGCAGAATGAGCTTGGCTGCCTCTCGGACTTCCTGAGACCTCTCTTCAGCTTGACATCCGGGATAGTAGAGCACCTTTGCGCCGCTGGAGGTCCTGTCTGGAATATACGGAAGTGAATGGTGTTCAAGGTGCATATCGCGGCTCTCGGCCTTCTCCTCCGGGTCATCCCAAGGTGTGAAAGCCAGGGCGTGTTGCTCAATCGTTTCCCTGAGGCCATGAAGTGCTCGGGGTACCAAGTCCGGTCTGGTAGCAAACAGACGCGCCCGGACAATGTTGACGACCTCGGGAATGTCAACCTTCTTTGGGCAGACCTCTCGACAGGTGCCGCATCCGGTACACAGGTACACCTTGTCGCCAGTGGACCAGAACTCCGGAGGGGACCGGCTAAGCTCAACAGCGATGCTTCTTGGGCCACTGAAGCGGTCTACGCCGACAGCAGCCACGACGGGACAGTGGCCCAAGCATATTCCACAGTTCATGCAGGCCTCTACAGAGCGCACCACTTCTGACTCGTGCAGAGAATAGGGGATGATACGTTCTCTGGAGAGGGTGCCCAGTACGTACTTGTAAGCCTCTTCCTCGCCCATCTTAATCAACACCTCCGAGCTGTGATGAGTTGAGACCGGCGCGTCGTCCAGTTACCATTGCGACACCCAAGCCGCTCTTCTCCGACGAATAGTTGTATCCCGACAGCAGTGCGCCAGCCGCGAAGAGGTTGTGTGCTACAACTGTGCCATCAGGGTTCACTGGTCTGAAGTGGCTGTCAACGACAAGCCCAATACTGAACACAGGCTGCCCCCAGTATGGTAGTGCGACTCGAGTGGTGTGGTCGAAGGCCCTGCTGGCAGCAGCAGAGTAGAAGCCCTTGGTGACTGGTGTGATACCAAAGGCCGTTTCGACAGCGCCTCTCTCGTCAACCCTGATCCCGCCCCCGATATACTTGCCAGTAGCAAGGACCACTGACTTCGCTGAGACCTCCACTACTCTCCTCGGTCCGGTGCATGTGACGGTCACCACTGTCTTGTCCTCCTTCTTGGCACGTACCGCCTCGAATCCGGATAGTATGTTTCCTCCTGCGGACCCGAATAATGCCTCAAGAGCCAGTTGTAGTCTGAGCCCGGGCACTGAGGGCGGAAACGAGAGCAGCTCGAAGACAGTAACGCCCATTTCCCGCTCAAGGGTCTCACGGTTTCTCCTTGCATTTCTGATGCCGAGGACTGGTGGAAGTGCGACGTGTGTGGCACCAACCTGCTCAACGTGCGGTCTGAGGGCGTCCACTAGTGACAGCACAGTCCCTTCCAGATCCAAGTGTCTCGCTAGTTCTATTGAGGAGATGTTACACGGACCACCGCGAGGTGAGAAGCCTACCGTGCAGCTGGCTGTCTTCTTGGGGCGCTCTCTGGTTTCTGGTCCGGTCGAGATGTACGACCTCGCCGCTGCAACTGGATTGAACTCGGGGTGACCTCGTACTCCGGCAAAGAGGACGGTGTGGTCGCTCTCGGTCTCAATGCTCTTCGAGTACATTGTGTCCTGCACAAGGCATGTGGGTTTGCGGGTCCCAAGCACTGTCAATGGTAGAAGGTTGGCATCCATGCTACCTATGAACTGAAGACCCGGTCCGTTGATGTGTGACTTGAACCAATCGATGGACTCCTTGACTACTTCCTTAATCCCATCAGCAGACTCCTCACACCCTGACCAGTTCGCACCTGCAACGCAGTACGGATGAAGAGGGAATGCCTCTGGGAAGGCCGCCAGTCCTTCTGATGCGGAGCCGAACTGAGGGTGTCCTCCTGGCATATACCCGAGGACATCAATGGCACCTGATGACATGGACGTGGCGCCCTCTCCTTTTCTTATCAGGAGCACACGACACCCTCTTTGTGCCGCACTGGCTCCTGCGACCAGACCTGCCATCCCACCACCGATGACCAACACGTCAGTCTCAACCATATTCAGTCTCTCTCCTCCCATGGCTTGAGCTCGTAGTTGGTGTATTCCTGGTCAAGGTTGGCCACACAGGCATAGACCCCCTGTACGACCTCTTCCTGTGCCACCTGCTCTCCACGAAGAGGTGGTCGCTTCCCCTTCCAACGCTCGGCCAGAAAGTCGACTATCTCGGCTCTCATCTCCTGGCCGTCTAGGTCCAGCTCCTCAGCGAACACGGCTGCAGCCTTGAAGGTGCAGAATGTGCCCTGGCATGGACCAGTCCCGAGTCGAACTCTTCTCCGGAGGTCATTGATTGTGCGAGGGAACTCCTCTCGAATCGCATATCGAATCTCTGCTTCAATCACCGGTTCACAGGTGCAGATGGTGGTCTTCCACTCCGGATGCTCTCGTGTCATCTCAAGGACCTTGGTTGCATTCGTTCCCCTACGCGCACGAAGTCGTTCTACCGCGTGTTGAGACACCCCGTACTCCCGGGCAAGTGACACCACATCGACGTCGCTCTCGTTGCCTGGTAATGGTTCAATGTGTGTCCTGCATTGAGACTCTCTGCCAAGCTTTGCACAGACCAGATTCGTTGCAGCTTCAGCCATGTGGCGACACATCACTAGCTTGCCGCCCGTGAAGCTCACAAGTCCCCCGACCCCATCGCGCTCATGGTCTATTAGCTCATAGCCTCTCGTCACTTTCCCCTCCGGCTTCTTCCAGTCTGCAACGAGAGGCCGTACACCTTCCATCGTCCTGACTATCCGCGCCTCGCGTATGGATGGAATGACCCACTCGATGCTCTTCAGAAGATACTCGATCTCGTCCTGTTCCGTGACAAGCGTGTCTGGGTCCTCCCATGTATCAAGAGCAGTGGTCCCAAGCAGGACCGTGTTCTCATGTGGGAAGAGATAGATCATGCGCCCATCGACGGCCTTCGCAATAATCCCGACGTTGACCACCCGACGGTCCAAGACGACATGAGCTCCCTTGTTGAGACGGATCTCCAGGTCTGCACCAGCCATTCTTGCAACCTTGTCGGCCCAAGGCCCAGTGGCATTCACGACAGTCTTGGTGGTCACACGCTCCTTCTGGCGCGTCAGACGATTGAAGAACACAACCTCTTCCACAGCACCATCTCTAGTTGTGACCTCTATGACTTCGCAGTACGTCTTGATGTCTGCCCCATGAGACCGAGCGTCCATAGCTTGTAGAATGCACAGTCTGAATGGGTCGATGAAGAACTCCTCGAAGTACATGCTGGCAATCAGGTTCGGGTTGATCTTGGGCTCGATCTTCAACGAGTCCTCAGGTGTGAGGAAGAGCACGGGCGGCACCTCTCTGGATGCCGCGCGCTTGGAGTACTCCTCAGCAAAGCTGCCTCCCGAAGACAGGTCCCCCATCTCGAGCATCGGAGTCAGAATGGGGTTCTTCATTATCAGATGTCGGGCGATTCGGTTGAAGTGCACCACCTCCTCGGAGCACATGTCGACGATGTGTGGCTCCTCCATGTACTTCAGACCTGAGGATATCATGCCGGCACACGTCCCCACGGTTGCCGAAGCAATGTCGTCTCTCTCTATGAGCAAGGACTTGAGACCGCGCATGGCACAGTCTCGTACTACGGCAGTACCTGTACTGCCTCCACCAATCACCACAACATCGTATTCTTTCGGCATGGTATTCTACGTCACCACATGAGCAGTCGAGTGGCAGGCAAACTGTGGGGCATGGCATTGCAGGAGAGTATGGTGCGATACAACTCTTTCGGAAACATCCACGATTGGGTTAAAAGGAACGCCCTGTGGTGGTTGTCTAAATGATATGCGGCCATGGTCGCATAGGAGAATGGAACTGATGCCCACTTACAACTTGGGGACTCTAACCATCGTGCAGCATGATGTGAAGAAGCTGACTGACGCTCTCGGCATCCCAGAACACCGATTCAGCGACCTTGTTGACCTTGCCAAGAAGGCCTGGGAATTCGGCGATACGGTGAGTCAAAGCATGGAGTACATCGCGCAACGCGTCAACGGTTCTGAGTTGGTCCTTACTCTCGTTTTCCTTGGCCGCTACTGGGAAGAGAGTCAGGCTAACAAGTAGCGCGTGCGAATGAGTGGAGCGACTGTGGGCGCGTCACAGAAGCGTGCGGATTGCGTATACAGCCGCTGTGAATGCTCGTGAAGAGCAGCATGGGACACTCACGCAGGCCTCGACTGGTGCAAGAGCTCACAACTGACGTGGAACGAGATGTGTCCTGCGTGCGATTGTGAAGAGCTAGACACAGTGACCTCCGCGAGAGGAAGAATGGTGGTGGGCATCTAGCCCACCTCTGTCTCTTGGTTCTATGCGCTGTTCGACTCCGCGGCGGAGTCGTCATGTGCAACTATCATGGTGAGTCCACTGACTCTGACCATTCGTACAGTTTCACCTGCCTTGATTGGTGGACCTGATGTCTTCGCCCACCAGATCTCTGCTCCCGACTTGACCTTTCCCCTCGGATTGATATCTGTCAGCGCAACAAGACCTCTCGTGCGGCCGTACTGATACTCTGGCCACTCCTTGTATCCACGCAACAGGAAGAATGAGATCCCCATCATGAGGAATATGGCTCCAGTCATGATGAAGATTGCCGTTCTGCCAGTGGGGTCTCCAATCATTGCGACAACAATCATGACTGCATATATGGGGAATAGGACACACGAGGACTTCACATCCACGAGCGCTCCGCCATCAGCCATTCCCGCGCCATTTGTGAACATGGTGAACAGCAGGTACATCACGACGCCTATCGCAATGAGCATCCACCACTGGCCTTCAATTGAGTACCCTGTCCAGAAGACCTGAAACACGAACAGTATGAGTATCAGTGGGATGATGACCTGAGACATTGCCTTGCCAGTTGCCGGGTCCACAGTCAGTACGATGAATGTCAGGATGATCCCCATGAGAATGAGTGCGGCAAACGGGTTGTAGATGAACATCCCTACAACCCATCCCATCAAGGAAAGCATCATCAAGACCACAACAATCTTGATCCACGCGTCCATTTGCCTGCCTCCTAGTCCTCAGCATCAGTTCCCTTGTTCTTGGGCAACTTCACTCCACCGGTGCCAGCAGTCATCGCAACAGCGGCTCCGACACTGGTCCCGACTTCTGGTAGGTTCGTCGGAACCATGATTATCAGGTTTGCATTTTTGCTGATCTCTTGCATTATGTTCCAGGTACGCAACACGAAGCCCACCTGAGACTCCTCGTAGCTCTTGGCTGCCTTGAGCATGGCCTCGGATGCTTCCAGCTCAGCCTGGGCCAGGGTTATCCTTGCCCTCCTTTCTCTCTCAGCCTGTGCCTCTCTGCTCATAGCGTCCTGAAGCTGGGTTGGAATGACGACATCCCTGATCTCAACTGCTGTGACCTTGATGCCCCACTGTTCGGTCTTCTCGTCAATCAGCTCCTGAAGGTGTGTGGCTATCTTGTCACGCTCAGAGAGTAGCTCATCCAGCGTGACTTTGCCAGTTGTCTCACGTAGTGTCGTCTGTGCAGCGAGTTCTACTGCGACCGTGTACCTCTCAACACTCAGAATTGCTCTCTCGACATCTATGACCCTGAAGTACATGACTGCGTCGACTACCACGGGAACGTTGTCCTTCGTCAGAGACCTCTCTGTCTTGAATGCATAGGTCTGAATCCTCATGGAAACCCGCATGGCGACCTTCTCGAAGATTGGCCATATCCAGATGATACCGGGTCCCTTGATGCGTTTGAATTTGCCGATGCGCAGTATGGCGACTCGCTCCCATTCTTGAAGTACCTTCAGGCCACTGGCTACAAAGAGCATGAGACCAATAAGCGCGAAGAGTACTAGCGTGAGAAGCAGTGTGGAATTGATTATCTGCATCTTCAATTCTCCTGTCCTTTCGGTTTTGTGTGACGGAATGAACCAGTCCAGTTCCCCCGTTCCACATATCCTACACTGCGAGTACATATGAACTTTCGGTACCCCGGACCGTGTTGAAGTCAGGTTCGGAGTCTGCGGAGGGGCTGCCGCGCTTTCCGATTCGTACTAGCATGGCACACGGAGCCACCGCATATACCATTCTCAGCTCTGAGGCGGCAAGTTGAAACCACTCATGCGATAGAGTCGCACAGGCTGGAATGACCTACGTGCTGTACTGCACATCGTGTGCTGGATAGGTGTCCACTCGCTCTGCTCTCTCTTCTGTCGGAAGGATGACTCCTGCGTGTCTCACCGCCTGAATCAGAGCTCCTGCCAGTAGAGCAACCATGACTGACGCTATACCTCTTTCCAACGGGTATATCAGCAGGACCGCCAGGAAGATTGTCGCTATCGCTTCTGTATCAAATATGCCCATCAGCTGTGCCAGAGCTGCAAATGTGACAGAACCAACAAGCTGGTCCAGCATGACCGCGGTGAAAGCCATCACCCACAGCATCAGAATAGGAGTAATTCTGTCATCTCTGCTTACCTCCACGTCAGCCCTTGTCTGAAGAAGGGCTGCGAAAGAGATCAGGGTGAGTGCTATCCCATGGAACCAGAGGAACGGAAGTGCTCTGGGTCCTCCAGTTACTACAACAAACAGCGCCATTGCAAGTCCATAGAAGATTGGTACAGGCTTGATCTGCCCGGTCCTGATCATACCCGCGCAGCAAGCTCCTGTTGTTGATGCCAGTGGGGTGAGGATTCGGATGATAATGTCACTGGGCTGAATCACAACTCCGACTACTGAACCAATCATCACCGCGACCGAACCAAAGAAGGGTCCGAGAAGGCAGCCTATCAGCGGGCCGCTAATGACCCCCATTGATATCATGCCAGTTGCGCCGAGGGTGATGCTGTAGGGTAGATAGGTCAGTACAGCATGCACCGCCGCAAAGATGCCTGTCAGTGTCCAATTGAGAGTATTGTGCATGACTCTGCTTGCGTCGTGTTCCGTCTGCATCACCGGTCCTATGGTAATCTATCGCTCTTGAAGAGAGCGAAGCTGCAAACCCTATATGAACCGAACTATGCACGATGAGTGCTTCTGACTTGGCTAGTTGCTAGATGATGCGAGGACCCAGAAGAACAGACCGCTTAGTATCCAGACAAAGAGGCCTGCACTCAAGACAATGCCTGTGGTAGCTCCCATACCGGAGCTAGTGAAATTGACGTGGATGTTCTTGAGGCGCTTGATACCACCTAGGTACTTGGTTTCGTATCCACAGTGGAACTCCTTGTCGGAGATAGTGCCACAGATCTCGCATACGTACTTGTTCTGTAGAGCTGCACCGATGAAACTGTCCGTGTTGCAGCCAATGAATGCGGTGAGGACCGAGAGTGGGAGGATATACATCACCTGCTCACTGGAGACTATGGGCAGCGACCCGGGGGCGAAGAAGGCGAACATGAGCAGAATCACGCCGATGGCGAATCCTGCAGCTATGGCGACCATCTCACCAAGAAGAGACACTCCCCCGATTGTGCCGGTGGGCACTCGACGACGGAGATTGGTTATCAGACGCGGCTTCCTCTTGCTAAAGACGCCAAGCTCACTTGCAAGTGTGTCGGCCGAGGTTGTTGCGACAGAACCGATGAAACCCCCGAACATCCAGAACTGAAGCGAAGGGTCCACGAGTCCCATTGTTGCAAGGTTCTTTGAGAGATAGACCGCAATGGAAAACGTCATGGGAATAGTCCCGCTTCCAAAGACATTCCTCCAAGACCGCTTGCCCTTCCCTTCCTGAGCCACGTCCAGTTTGGCCTTCGTCTTGTATTTGAACTTCGTGGCTACGCCGGCGGCTATGAAGTAGAACAGGAGGACTGTGAATGCTGGGGGCCCGCCTGTGTACCACACCGTGAATCCGACCACAAAAGCAGCGATGAGCCCTGATATGTCAACGAAGTGAAGTCTATAGCTGAGGCCTCCTATCAGCCCCATGAGTATCAGCCCCGATACCACCGGGTGCATCAGTATCTGGTCCAACATGTCTGTACACCTCCATCGCATATCTTCGCGACTGATTCTATGCCTATCTCCTGAACTCACGGCACTATTCTATGATTGTATATCATTTCATAGTCGAACAACGACTTAGCTGATTGGCGGCGTTCTCCCCGCATTTAAGTCTTTGCCAGTGCGTTCAGCAATTGCCGAATGTGTGTACGTCTTGCTATCACTTCCCGATTGACACACAAAAGGTCCTTAATCCTGTTGCTGGCTATTAAAATCACCTTTACAGTGCTTTGATGTTGCAGCGACCTATGAGTCTAGTAGACTGTGAACTGCTTGACCATAACACTGATAGATCTGCGCGGTATTGGTCGGCTTCTATGCAAGATGACCACGTCGAGGTAGAAGGACGTGACGACATCGACAGCAGGCGTGGTCCACAGGACCGTGAAGTCGCGAGTGAGTTCTGCACTGGGTTCTACTAGTACCTCGTACTCTTTCACAACCTCTCGCTTGGACATTATCCTGAGAAGAAGGCTCAAGTCCTGAATGTGACCCTTATACATCCGCAGATGCGTGATGAGCCTTACAGGGGTGGCTCTGGGGACGAGCCCTGGGATCTCGGTTCCTGATTCAGTCTTCAGGGAAAAGGAGACCTCGAAGAGCTGCGCCTCTATGGCCTTGATTTTCAGTCGGTATTTCTTCTCCACGACTCTCGAACCCGACTCGAACAGTGCTGAGATCTGGGCCGTACTCATTTCCGAACTCAGTGGAACAGAGACTGGCACCGGCACCGTGCGAGTCTCTTCTGGGCCAATCGACAGCTCATGGTCGACAAGCACATCCCTGCCGGTCACGGCCTCCAGTGCTACGAGGAGTCTTCCGGTGACTGGAACAGAGGAGTTGTTCGTGACGTTGAGAGCTGCATTCAGCGTTTCATCCGGCACAATGTAGCCTCTAAGACCCACGATTTCCAAGTGTGCCAGCTGCTCTTCTTCCCTCTGTATCAGCTGTATCCTCGCGGATTTCGAGTCGAGAGTCAATCCTTGGTATGAGAGAGTCGCCACAAGTTCCACGGAGCTGGGCTTTGAGCCATCAGAAGGCGACGGGATGACCAGAGGTCCGTATGCAAGGGACAGATTTCTGCTCTGTTTCACATCCTGTCTCAGAAACACCACTTCTTCCCCATTCGGGAACCTAAGTGTGAGTGTCAACTGCGATGGCTCGCCTCCCTCGTGGCTTCTACGAATCATCAGCCAACCTGCGATTCTCCCTCCAATGCTCGACGCTTCCGGAGCGCTTAGTCTCTCTATGCTCAGGCGAATCTCAGGAGTAAGCACCTGTAACCTCTGGGACTCGGTGGTCACAACGTGGTGTTCACCATCCGCGAGTGTGGCGACTATTGTCCCCATCCGATCAAGAGGGTTGTCGGACACTATCAGGGGCACTTGCCACTCAAACTTGGCAGGACCCGCCAGCAGAATCGACGCGGGCTCAGAGAGGATTCGTTCTGTCCTTCCCGAGTCTGCACGAAAGACAACGGAGAGTCTTGAGTTCCGGCTGAGCGGTTTGCCCCTTGTCCTCAGTTCTATCTCGCCGCGGACTACATCTCCGGGGTTATGCTTCTCTGCCGTGACAACTCTCATTGCTAGTGAGGCTGCCTGAGGAGTGAATGCAACATAGAACGGTTTCGACGTGCCTGCTGCAAGCATTTGTCCCTCTCGTCCCAAGAGAGACACTCTGAGGGCGCATCTCTCTATCCCCTCGAAGAGATGTGGCGGAAGTATCATCTTTGGAAAGCTGGTATGATCGAGTCCGAGTGGTGTGCCTGCTTCGATGAACAACGTGCGTTCAACACTGGTCAGAACCTGTTCGCGTGCAAGTGCCAGTACTTCCACGCGACATGCGCACTCTGTCCTCTTGGGCAGGTTGGTTTCAATCTCTGCAGTGAAGAGGACTGGTGACCGACCATCGGCAAGCTGAGTTGTCGAACCCGCTCTTGCCGATATCCTTGTCCAGTAGGTGTGTAGAGTCCCTGTGAGCCCAATCTCCCTACCAGCAATGAGTACGCTTGCGATTATGTTGTAGGCTGTGGTATCTGGTCTTGTCCTAAACCTCACTGATGACACATGGACCTCTCCGGACTGGATGGCGACAATTGGAATAACATTCCGGGTGACCACGTTCCTTGCCGAGTCTTCGACCGTATACGTGATGCTGAGATTCGTGATGCTCTTGGGTGTGGCATTCCTGAGCGTAATACTGAATTCTGCCTCTTGACCTGCAAAGACTCTCTCTGGGCCGACTACTATCTCTGGCTGGACGCCGCTCCACCAACACAGCCAAGTCGGAAGGTGTGGTGAGCCCTCGAGTGGGTCGTAGAGCCAGTTGGTACAGCACTCGCGAGTGATGTCTGTGAGTTTCCTCAACAAGACTACCATGTTCATGTCGGACTTCGCATAGACATCCAGCTGAAAGTCCGCCCCGGTAGTCTTCGCCTCATGGTAGTCACTGCCGAAGACCGAAACAAGAATGGGCTGCATAAACGGATTGTCGATGAGCCTGAGTTCCTCAATCTCGTCCCTGATGAGGTGGAGCATCGAGACAATTGCATCCCCAAGATACCTGTTCCTTCGGTCCCTTGTGACTTCTCCATTGTCATCGATTTGTGAGTTGTATGTAGTAATGAAACCAGACGCATCCGATGCATCACTGGCCCGGAAGGCACCCCAGAGTCCCGCAGACACTGCCGACTCACGGTTTGCTGCAAGACACCTGGCCCCGACATCCGGAATCGCCTCTCCCCTCTCAACCATCCTCTTGGCCCTCAGCGCCAATGACTGCAGCAGCAGCGCTATTCCGACTCTTCGAGGAACCGAGAGCTGCGTGTCGAATACTCTGATCTCAATCGTGCCGAATCGGGTAAACGGGTACATGTCCACCATTCTTGCGGGACTTCTGTTGACGTGCTTCGCGAATGCATCCTTGTCGAGCGTCTGCATATACGGTATGAGGTCGAATTCGCTGGTCGGGCCAAGCTGAGTGGTGTTTTTCATCAGCCTTATTGACCTCTTGCACTTTGGAGCCCGTGTATTCCCCTTGCTGTCGACCGAAACAACATCAGTTGGCGTCTTGTTCTCAAATGGTGAGTTGACCGTGAGCGCCACAAGATGTGGAATGAAGTTCCGAATCATGTTATAGACCGCCAGTCTGGTCCGGTCGTCGACTTGCGGTCCCAGTATGTGATGGTGCTCTCCGAATGACAGGTTCTTGAGGTAGTCTTGTGTGGGATTAAGACCTGTGGATATCAGTATGATCGGCGAGTCTGTCGGGATTGACTCATATGATATTGCCACGAGCGTCTGAGTCCACCAAGCCAGTTCTTCAATGGTTGTGCATGGAGGTGTCGCAATCTCCAAGATCCATGTGAGTGACGTCACATTCGGGTCGTGACCGACAAGCGTATACTCCCTGTACACTCCCTCAGGGTCTCTGTAGCTCGCTACGACCCTTGAGCCTCTCTCGCCCTCCTCAGTTTGGGATGAATGACGGTACTTCTCTCTCACTGACCGGGGCCCTGAAGTGCGAATTCTTCTATCGAGATGGGTCTTGGCATTGGCGATGATTCTGTCGAATGCTTCAAGCACCTCTTGTCCTCGGAGCCAAGTCCCGTCGCGTCTGACTACCTGCAGCTCCACCTCTATACCATGTGGAAAGGGAAGCGGCATCTCGTCAGAAGGTGCAGGCTCGGTCATTCTGTCCACCTACAGTGAGGATAGCGCCGTGAGGATTCCAAGCACCGTTTCCCTGCTGGAGGCAAGAGTATGACTCAGTGTCAACTCAACGACAGTGGCATTGGGATTGTCTCGAAACTCCTCACAGAGCTCGTAGGTCAGGGGACCACCACCGTAAGTGCCTCGGTCGTAGATGACTTGGACTCCCAGTGTACGAAGCTTGCTCTCGAGTGTATCAAGATAGCTCCGGTCTGCCTTCAGGAAGGTCTTGCCAACAATCACCGTTTCCTTCTTCTCGTGAAACGGTACCAAGTACGCCCAGCGCAGGTTATAGACCGCAATCCGCTTGTCTCTGGCGTCCTGTGCCTGAGCTCTGATTGCCTTTACCAGACGCTGGCATGTGTCCTTCGACTCGCGAGAGTCTGTGACACTTACTATGTTGGGCATGACTCGTGTTTCTCCGGTCACCCTGGAGAGGACGCTGCCCAGAGGATCGTTAGGCTGTATTGCAGTGGCGGCAAGTACAAACGCGGGCCCAGAGCTGATGGTGAGTTCGCCAGATGCTCTGAAGCGCTCGGCTCTCAGTCTGTCCTCTGTAGGTCTCAGATGGGAGTTGATCGATGTGACCTGCCTCTCCAGTCTGTGAACAAAAGCGATAGCCCTCCTGAGCAGGGCATCTGTGTCATCGGAGGATTGTGGGGTCATGAAGCAGACACTCCCATTCTGCCCACGCATGGTTCTGAAGCCTCAGGTTATTACCTTTGCTGGAGCGCTTACTCGTCTGAGACAAGATCAAACACGAGCTTGGTCTTCTTGCTTAGTTCGTCCAGTCTGTACCACACAGACTCTCTGCCTCTTCTCTGTGCCAGCATAGAGATGAGCAGGTGGTAGTCGAAACTGACAATGTCATTGAGATGGGTGATGGCCTCTTCCGACCGGAAGTGAGAGGCATCGACTCTTCCGTCCCTGAGCCTCTTTCTCAATGGTTCCAGTGCTTTGTCTGCAGAGTCAAGATGAATCAGTGCTTCTCGATAGTACTCCCTTGGGTCTTTGATTGCGTAGCCACCCAGCAGTGGCGTCATTCCAACTCCCACAGACCCCCTGCCAATCTCGTCAAGAGTGTCCATGGCATCAAGAAAGAACCCATAGGCGTCCGAGAGGCACTTCTTGATGGCCCTCAGGAACTTGGCACGCTCGGACACGCTTTGACACAACCCAAAGAAGTCAAGAGAGAGGAACAATGCCCGGGGGTCTTGCTGACCCCCGGAGTACATTACACTACAACTAAGGTCTGGTCTCGCCTATCTCACCAGCGAAGTGACATGCGACGAGGTGGCCATTCCCCATGTCTCGGTCATCCGGAGTCTCCCGCTGACAGATCTCCTGAGCGTACGGGCATCTTGGATGGAACCTGCAGCCCGGTGGGACGTTGATTGGGCTGGGTGGCTCTCCCTTCAGTGACTCAACACGCCTCTTGACGGTGGGGTCTCCAGAAGGCACTGCGGAAATGAGAGCCCGTGTGTACGGATGCATGGGGCTGAATGCCACCTCATGCGCGGGACCAATCTCTACCACTTTGCCGAGGTACATGATTCCTATCCTATCGGCTATGTATGTTGCGACAGCCAAGTCGTGGGTGATGAACAGGTAGGTCAGATGGAGGTCGTCCTTCAGCTTCAGGAGGAGATTGAGTATCTCTGCACGAATTGAGACGTCCAACATTGAAACCGGCTCGTCTGCCACCATGAACTCTGGATGCAGTATCAGAGCTCTTGCAATTGATATCCTCTGCCTCTGTCCACCGGACAGCTCGTGTGGATACCTATCGATATAGTCCGAAGCTGGTGTGAGTGCAACCGCCTCGAGTGTTTCAAGGACCCTCTCTCTTCTCTGACTTGGAGTCAGGGGTATCTTGTGAACAATGAGTGGTTCCGATACTATCCCGTATATGCTCTGTTTGGGATTGAGTGACTCGTATGGGTCCTGGAAGGTGATCTGCATCCTCTTGCGGAGTTCCTTCATCTCGTTCCTGTCGAGCTCACTCAACTTCTGGCCTGCGTATATGACCTCGCCATCCGTTGGTGTCTCTAGGTGGAGGACGCAACGTCCGGTGGTCGTCTTTCCGCAACCGCTCTCTCCGGCCAGCACGAGTACCTCCCCCTTCTTGATATCGAATGAGACTCCGTCTACAGCCCTGACGAAGAGTTCCTGCTTGTAGAGCAGCGAGGAGAGGAAACCCGTGTTCACCGGGAACCACTTGCGTAGGTTACGTACACTGATGAGTGTTCCGCCTTGAGGAATGCCTTCCGAGGCAAAGACTTGACTACTCTCTACTACCATTCTGCATCACTCCAAGTCAACTTTCAGTTCGCCCCTGAGTTTCTCAGCGAAATGACATGACACAAACCGTCCCGGCTCAATCTCGTCAAAAGAGGGCTCCTCTCTTGAGCATATCTCTTGGGCGTATGGGCATCTGGGGTGGAATCGGCAGCCGGTAGGTGGTTGGATGAGGTCAGGTGGTGAGCCTGGAATTGATGACAGTGTCTTACGTTCAGCCTTCACCATGCTGGGTATAGCTCCGACCAGTCCTGTGGCGTAGGGATGAACTGGCTCCTTGAAGAGCGATACGACGTCAGCAAGCTCTGCAATGCGACCAGCATACATCACTGCTGTCTTATCACAGGTCTCTGCGATGACACTGAGGTCGTGCGTGATAAGTATCAGTGAGAGCCCCAGGTCTTTCTGGAGCTTCTGCATGAGCTTGAGTATCTGCGCCTGGATGGTGACATCAAGTGCTGTGGTGGGCTCATCTGCGATGACGAGGTCCGGGTTGCATGCAAGAGCCATAGCTATCATGGCACGCTGACGCATTCCCCCGGAGAACTCATGGGGGTAGTTATGAATCCGCCCGGGGTCGAGACCCACCATCTCAAACAGCTTCGCGCAGCGATCGAGAGCCTCCTCCTCAGTCACATTCTCGTGCATGAGTATGGCCTCGGCAATCTGCTCTCCAATCTCGAAGACTGGGTTGAGCGCGTTCATCGCACCCTGAAAGATTATTGCGACGTTCTTCCATCTGATGTCACGCATCTCGCGTGCGGTCTTTCTGAGGAGGTCCTCGCCCTTGAAGTAGATGTTGCCTCCCACCACGTTCGCAGCAGGGGGAAGGAGCTGCATCACGGAGTAGGCCAGGCTTGACTTCCCACAGCCGGACTCCCCAGCAAGACCGATTGACTCTCCAGGTTCCAAGGTGAGTGACACGTTGTCTACGGCCTTGACGAGACCCTTCTGAGTCTGGTAATACATCCTCAAAGCTCGAATGTCTAACAGTGGCATGTTGCTATTCTCCGCCGGAGCTCTAGTCTAGACTCAGCTCAGGGGCCGAGCCCCACAAGATTGACGTGTCGTGCTTCTGGCTGGGTTTATATATGTTGCTTTGAGCGTCTTCCGTTGACCGCTCTGCCATCTCACCTCTGAATACACCTGATGCGAAAGCTCTAATAACGTGCAAGCCTGCGTCGTTCTGGTAATCACCGCGATGTCAGTTAGACCCTTTCCTGAAACACGCAAGCCGCCAAGCAAACGCATTCTTCTGATTCCTGTGGTCATGATTCTGGTTGGTTGGGTCCTTGTGGTAATCCACCCTTATCTCCGGACTGGCTTCATCGGAATTGTCGTCGCATTGAGTGGAGCGTTATCGGTGTTCTTGGTGGGCATGGTCTATGCTGACCTTTGGGCATCATCGAGACGTACGCGGGACCTGATCCGAGCCAGAGAAGCGCGGGACTTGATGTCCAAGAGCAGACCTGCAACGGATGATGACCCTTTCGAGGAAAAGCTGGACTCTGACGACTAGCGGACGCGTCGTCATCTTCTACGCAGACCAAACGGTTTTTTAGGCCAGCTCGATGCCTCAGAACCAGTGAACGAATCAATGGAATGGCTAGTAGATAAGGAATCTATCTGGTTCCGCATCTCGAGGCACATTCTGTCGATGGAGGTCCGCAGTTGTCCCAGCAGATGAAAGGTAGTTGGAAGGACAGCAACTGGTACGTCAGCATCTCCGGGTTCTGGAGAGAATACCGTAGGCATCGAATCGGCATGATTGGCGTGTTTGTGCTGATACTCTTCTTCGGGGTGGCGATATTTGCTCCCTATCTAGTGGAATACAGTCCCTCCCCGAGTGCGAAGGTGGCGCCGCCATTCCTTGCCCCGAGTTGGGTGTCCCTGTTTGATCCTACTGGTGTCCAGTCTGGAGAATACCTTGACAGTCCTTACCTGACAGATGTCAATCCATCAGAAGAACTAGAGGTCTACGGTAGTCCCTCCTACGGGACAGGCTCAGGCTTCGCTGGTCAGTACATTGCTCCTGCCGACCCACAGGCCGAAGGAGCAAAGGGCACCGTCCGACTGACTTGGACTCATTTGGCGAACGACTCGGTTCGCTTCGTCTGGCCCAAGCCGCCGTTGCCCGACCCTAAGACTCCGGGTGTGGCTTGTCAGGACTTCGTCTACTTTGTTCAGGATTTCGAATGGCCCTACAGTCGGTATCCTAAGGATGCAACCATGACGTTCGAGTATGGCATCACTACAACAGGATCCTTTGCTACTGAGGAGTACGCTGGGCTCATGTTCCAAGTGTACATATGGCTAATTGACCCCTCCGATAACTGGAGGATTGTCTATAGTTCCAGTCCCCCGTACAGCCCTACTAGTCAGGAACGGAAGATCGACCTCAACTGGTTTGACATTAAGGACACGTGGGGCGGCATGGTGCCCAACGACGAGGGGATTAAGGAGGATGGCGACAAGAATGTAGTGAAGGCTGCTTTCGCCCTTGTGCCCACATATACTTTCAGGACGTACAGCAGCTCGAACCCATGGATGTTCTACAATGGGTCTGTTACTCTTGATGTCAATGTGTTCAGTGCCTATGTCTACGGGGATTACTTCGGCACACTCGGGACAACAGACAAGGGCGCAGATGCGTGGTCTCAGCTTATCTTTGGGAGCAGAATCTCCCTCTACATCGGTCTGATTGCGACTTTTCTTTCGACCATTGTCGGTGTCATTGTTGGAATGGTTGCAGGTTACTTTGGTGGAAAGACCGATGAGGTCCTGATGCGCATTGTCGACTTCCTGCTGGTGATTCCGGGTCTTCCGCTCATGATGGTTCTGGCGGCCTTCATGGGTCCCAGTATCAATACCATCATCGTCGTGATTGCCATTCTTGGATGGACTGGGACGGCAAGACTGATTCGCTCACAGGTCCTCGCCGAAAAGAACAAGTCGTACGTGGAGTCAGCACGAGCGATAGGTGCTTCTGACACCTACATCATTTTCAGGCATGTTCTGCCGAACGTGACTCCCATCTTGTTCGCCAATATCACGCTGGGCGTTGTAGGTGCAATCCTCTCTGAGGCTGGTCTGTCCTTCCTTGGCCTTACTGACCCTAGCCAGCCAAGCTGGGGCCGGATGCTTGCTGATGCGAACTCATCTGGTGGCTTCAGCAACGGGGCATGGTGGGTCGTTGTTTCTCCCGGACTGATGATCACAGTCCTCTCGCTGGCCTTCACTTTCGTAGGTCATACACTCGATCAGGTTCTCAACCCACGACTTAGAGAACGATAGACCATGGGAAAGGGTCCGCACGACCCTTCCCCCCTTGTTTTCCACTTCCTTCCGCATGTTTGTGCACGATACTCTTGCAGTCTACTCTGGGATGGTGTCTGGCACACATCTCCACATGCGATGTTTCTACGAATGTTCAGCTCTCGGTAATCTGTCGCCGACTCATCTCCGAGAGCAACTCTGTTGCAGAAGTCATGTCTGGACTCGGCAGAAGGAGCCGCGTTGCCTGACTTGCACCAGCACGGACACCGGAAGCGACTATCTGTTTCAGCCTGAACCACACAGTGATATGTTGTGACCACCTATGCAAGAGTCTCCGAGAACAGCAGGCTTATTAGGGATACCTGTGGATAGTAGGTTGTCTCACGGTACTTAGTGTGTCTAGGTACACGCATTTCGAAGGAAAACCGGAACGGAGAACGAGAAATGGGACTCAGAGAATACGTGATCAGACGACTAATCTACATGTTCCTGCTCGTAGTGGCCGTGGTATGCTTCAACTTCTTCCTGTTCAGACTCCCCACACTGATACTTGGTATCAGTCCAGTTGACCTCATGATAAATGAGGACTTGAGAAGGAATCTGACGAAGGACCTCCTAGATGACCTGTACGATCGGTTTGGACTTGTTCCCAACCCAGACATCTTTGACTGGATCTACATGTTCTGGCGATATCTCGTCAACATGTTCACAGGGAACTTTGGTGTGTCCTTCTACGGTGGCAACCCTGTCATTGACGAGATTGCGGCAAGACTGCCCAACACACTCCTGCTGATGGGGACCTCCTCGATTGTTTCAATCATAATCGGGATTTGGACTGGTGTGAAGGTCGCAGCTGACCCGGGGTCACGAAAGGATGTAACCGCAGTGACTGTAGCTCTTGCCATATATGCCGTGCCCATATTCTGGTTGGGCATGATACTGCTGATGGTCTTCTCATTCTATCTGCCAACTGCTACAGAGGCCGCTTTTGGAATCAGGATTGGTTTTCCTCTGGGCCGCACTATCACCCCGGATATCTGGATTGCTGCTAAAGGCGACCCCTTCGGCGGTCTCATCATGGCTGCCGATATTCTTCACCACCTGTTCCTACCCATGGTAACTCTAGGTGTTGGCGGATATGGAGGCTACTTCCTCTACATGCGCAACAACCTCATCGATGTCATGACGGAAGACTACATTCTGACCGCTCGGGCCAAGGGGCTTGACGAGACTCATGTACTTTACAAGCATGGACTCAAGAATGCGCTTCTGCCAATGGTCACTGTTATCGCTATGACATTCGGTTTCTTGATCAATGGCGCAACAATGACCGAAACCGTGTTCAACTGGTATGGGCTTGGCAGGTACATCTTTGAGAGCCTAGTCAAACTCGACTACCCAGTTGCACAGGCGATATTCATGATTGTCGCTATCACAGCGATACTCGCCAACTTTGTTGCCGACCTCCTATACGGAGTATTGGATCCTCGTATCAAATACGGGTAGTCAACGGACTTTGAGTCCACAAGCGAGTCAGTGGACTGGTGCGGTGGGATGAGCAGATGCTCTCCTCCGCCTCTTTTTCCCCTTTTCCTGAACCGTTCATCTATATTCGGGCAAGTCGGACACAGGAGTCATGTCACTCACAGAAACACACTGAGGAGTCATTACATACGCTCCGATTCTCTTCGTAATCTTGATATAGAGGACTCTTCGGACTCCGCTCCCCTTCATGACCAGACAGCCTAGGGCATGGTGCTCTTGGAAACACCTTGAATATGACCACCGCACATGAGAGGACGACCAGCGAATGTCGAGAAGTATCCGTAAGAGTGACTGGCGCGATACGAATTGGTACGTTGCAATAAGGGATTTCGCAACACAGTACTCGAAACACAAGGTTGGAGTCATTGGCCTAGTAGTGCTGTGTACTTACATTGGGATAGCAATCTTTGCGCCGTACCTAGTCGAATACAGTCCGTCACCTACAAACAAGGTCGCCCCATCCTTTCTCGCACCAGCATGGCTTCAATTCTTCGATCCTAACGGAGTTGTCACGGGCGAATATGTGGATGACCCCAGCTTCGACACTCACGCACCCGTGATTGTCAATGGTACATCTGGTCAGTTCTCAAGTTCGTACCATCCTCGGAATGAGCTGGATGACCCCGCCTATCAGGAGCTCGTGTGGACACACATCGCGAACCAGTCTGTACTATTCAGATCTCCTCCTGATATCACTGGCAATCTGCCTGACGCACAGGACTTCATCTACATGTATCGTGACCTCGAGTGGGCGAAGAACAGGCTGCCCTCAGATGTGAACATGACCATAGAATTCGGTGTATCACTGACGGATGACTTCCTCTCTGACGAGTATGGGGGATTGATGTTCAGAGTCTACATCTGGCTGATTGATTCGAGCGGCGAGTGGACAAAGGTCTATCAGTCCAGTCCGCCCTATTCCGATATTTTCCAGCGGCGTCGAGTGGACCTGAGTTTCCTTGACATCAAAAGGGCTTGGCAAGGCATGATCGAGGACTCATCCGGCAATCAGCCAGATGACAATGACACGCTCAGAATTGCAGTCGGTCTGGCACCGACAAGGGGCTTCAGTTCGAAGCTTAGTCTTAATGGTTCAGTCGTAGTCCGTGTTAGCCATTTGAGTATGATAGTCTACGGTGATTACTTTGGTCGCATGGGTACCACAGACAAGGGTGCGGATGCTTGGAGTCAGCTCATATACGGTACTCGTGTGTCGCTTCTGATTGGTATCACCGCGACAGCTCTCTCTAGTATTGTGGGCGTCAGTGTGGGAATGGTTTCAGGCTACTATGGTGGTAAGGTCGATGAGGTGATCATGCGGACTGTCGACTTTCTTCTTGTCATACCGGGTCTACCATTCATGATGATTCTGGCAGCCTTCTTGGGTCCAGGGACGAGCAACATCATCATTGTAATTGCAATCCTCGGTTGGACGGGAACATCTCGACTCATCCGCTCACAGGTAATGGCCGAGAAGAACAAGTCCTACGTTGAGTCCGCAAGAGCAATTGGAGCAAGCGATGCGTACATACTCTACAGGCACATACTGCCGAATGTAGCTCCCATTCTCTTTGCTGATGTCACGCTTGGGGTTGTCGGAGCTATCTTGTCTGAGTCTGGTCTCGCCTTCCTTGGTTTGACTGACCCTGCCGAACCTAGCTGGGGAAGGATGTTGGCTGACGCACAGAACTCCGGCGGCTTTAGCAACGGTGCATGGTGGGTGGTGATGTTTCCCGGACTTGCTATCACTATCCTATCGCTCTCGTTCACATTTGTAGGTCATACGCTCGATCAAGTCCTTAACCCAAGACTCCGAGAGAGGTAGAAACGTCCAGAGAGTGGTGCTTGCATTGAGATGCTTGGATGTCTGCTCGCACCACCCGCTTTCTACATGGATCATTCCTCGTTAGTATGGTGTTTCGCACGGGAATTCCTAGTGATTTCTGGTGAGTCTGAAATCACCCACAAGAGGTCGTCATCTCCTTGTTCATTCACCGAAATCCACTGGACTATCCAGATCGAAACCGGATTCTAGCGTATGCTTCAACTGTAACAACTGCAGTCCCGTGTTATCATTCCTCCGTTCACTTCCGATTGCAGAGCCGAATAGACGAACAAGACGCGACCTTGAACCATATCGGCTTTCGTGCATCATAATACTTTTATGCCAGAGGACAGCCAGTGACATCAATCCGATTCGACTCGGAAGGAGATAGAGAGAACAAATGCTCAGTGAACGCACAAAGAGAGCACTTGCTGTATTCCTCGTCGCTGCCTTCACGTTCATGGCTATCTCTCCTCTGCTTGTTTCAGCACAGACAACTTACTACAAGCACGAGGGTCCTTTTATCGAGAAGCTGAGATACAACGTGATTACTGGTGATGACCAGCAAGTCCTCGCACTGATTAACGATGAGATTGACCTTATCGGAGACATGGTCGATCCAACCCACCTCCCCAGCCTCGAGGCTGCAGCCAACGTTGAGGTGGCAAATGTGCAGAGAAACGGGTATGGTTATGTTGTCATCAACAACCAGAAGTACCCGCAGAATATCACTGCCTTCAGACGTGCAGTTGCCTTCGCCCTTGACAAGGAGAAGATATCCGATGATGTCTGGGATGGTCTTTCACAGCCACAGGACAGCTGTGTTCCTGCTGTGAACCCATTCAGCGTTGAGGGTAAGCTGGGTTACACCTACTATGAGGCAAACGTGCCCCTTGGAAACCAGCTCCTTGATGCCGCAGGATTTCTGGATGTCGACTCCGATGGTATTCGAGAGGCGCCTGACGGCTCCAAGTTCGATGTGTTGGTAGAGTGTGCTTCTTCCTCCAACATCGCTATTGAGGTTGGTGCGATTCTAGCTCAGGCTCTCCAGGCCCTCCACATAGACGCGACATCGCAACCCACCGACTTCTACGAGTACCTCAACCGACTGTACTTCCACGGAGACTTCGACATGGTCTTCCTCGGATCAAGCTTCAACAACTTTGATGTTGACTGGCTTGCATACGAGTACTGGAGTGAGTACGCAGACGAACCCTACTACAACTTCCCAATGTTCAAGAACGCCAGCTATGACTCATGGCGCGACCAGCTGCTTCACTCAACTGACTATGA
>JACAEL010000025.1 GCA_013388835.1 Candidatus Thorarchaeota archaeon
CGTTGAAGTAGCGGATCCATCAGTAGTCGTCCTCCAGCACACTCAGGTATGTTGCTCTTGCGCTGTCACCAAACTCGCGGCACATGCGGACAAGCAGAGCCAGCAGAGGGTGTTCGTTGTTTATTCTGATTGCGTACAGTCTCGGGGTTAGATGGTCTATCATTATCAACTTGTCTTCTTCGAGGTGTGCCAGAATGCCCCGGTAGAGGCTTCTCGACTTTCCGCTGTATCCTATGAGCCGGCACAGCTGGACTCCGCTGACGGACTTGGGAAAGACATGGGACAGGGCCATCAGAATTGCTCTCTTGGTCTCATTGAGGGACGACATCAGCTGAAGAAGCTCATATGCTGTATGTCTCGAGTCCCCGTTTTCCATGACGTTATCACGCCCCCAACTAGTTGCTTGTGTTCATGAGTGCACATCAGCAAATCGAACAGGCAGCGTGTCTTGACGTGCCTCTCTTCGTGATACTATTTCTGTCTGTTGGCCAACGCCATTGCAACCGCATAGACTGTCAACATAGAGTTAATAGAGTATGTCGCGCAATAGACTGAGGAGAAACTCAACTCGGAGGCACTTACTATTCCATTCGGTTCGAAGTACTTCGGTTGGTTGCTGGCACTCCTGATAGTGTTGGCAGCCGGTTGGTACCTCCTTCCCGCGGGGTACAACACACTGGTACTCTGGTTGGCTCCTCAGCTGGGAAACTATGTCCGTCCAACTTTCGTCATGGTAAACGCAATGCTCGTCAACCCGTTGAACAACCCCGTCATGGTGGCCGTGTGGGCCGGGGCGGGTCTTGTCGGGGGCATGATGGCAGGTACAAAGGGTGGAGCTGTCGTCGTGGCCATCTTCACGTGGTTGAGCTGTCTGCTCATTCTGGCCTACTGCGTCATCCAACTCGTCATTGGCGGAATCAACTTGGGCACCATCCCGCCCATCCCACCAGGTGAGTCACTGACCAGCGTCCTTGGAATCCCACTCGTTCAGAGCGCCATCACTGACCTCATACCCCTGATTGCAGGGGGTGGAGGAGGTGGCATGCCTGACCTGCAGTCGATAATAATGCCATTCGTGATCTATCTCTTGGTGCCCGTGATAGTCATCACTGTCACTGCCATCATTGGTAGCATCATACGGCCAAAGGAGAAATGAGAGATGAGAGACTACAAGCACGCATTTGGAATCATACTGCTCCTCTGCCTCGGTCTTGCACCGGCAGTGGCTGCACTGACAAGTAGCAGTTTCATCCCTGCTCAAGAAATGAATCCCGAAGACATCCTGGAACAGCTCCTGATGCAGGGCGCAGAGGCCGCATTTGTCGCCTTGGGTCCTGACGGAGTCCCTGTCGTGATGTACGGCCAGATGGGATTCCTCGGTCAGGAGTTGGATCTTGACAACCCGATATACGATGGTTGTGTCGTGATGGCACTTGCCTCGACCCACGGAGAACTCGTCCAGTACGTCTTTGACATGATTGGTCTCTCTGGGGGCGAAGGCGGGCTGATGTATGGCCTGTCGAACCAGTACCTGCCTGCACAGGAAGGCTTCAACCCTGGAAGCATCTTCGACATGATTGGCACCGAGTTCAATCTTCTTGCTACGGCCTTTGTCAATGTTCAAGAGGGCGTAGCAGCTGGCAGAATGTCTCAGATTCTGACGCTTCTGGCAACACAATTCCAGTTCTCATTCGCTGATCTCCTGATCCTACGAATCGATGAGAACAGCGTTCCGCCCGAGATGTTGCCGTTGCCATTCGACTCCATTGACATCTTCCTCTACTCCGTGACCAACTCGTTCCAGTCCGCTGTGAACGCCGTGTTCCAGGTGATGCGCGATGGCAGCTTCGCAGATGGCATCAACAAGGACCTGATAGTCAACGCAAGGGCATCTGCAGCAGGTCTTCTGGCTGTCCCCGATGTGAAACTCCTCATCGATCTGGTTGAGTCGATTGGCGGAGGAGGATCAACGCCTCCCCCCATGAGTCTGACTGAACAGCCCTTCTCTTCGTTCTTCACATCCCAGTTGCCCAACGTCACCGAGCCGATAGTGATTGCGGCGGCGGGGTACGTCGGAGAACAGGTGGTGTCGTCGGAGAGCACAAGTCTAGGCATGGCCAGTCTGTTCGGCACGGCATCGTTCACTCCTCTGAGCGGAGCCATATCGATAGCCCTCATGCTCCTGCCTCAGAACGTCAACGTCACCTCTATCACGCCGTATGCAGAAAACTACTCATTCTACGACAACGAGTCTGGGATGGTGTTGTGGAATGCCACTAACTTCGGAGCTCAGTCGGACTACGTCGTCCACTTCCAGTCTGATGACTTCCCACCACCCCTCACCCTGACCCGCTCGTTCGCGCCTGCATCACCCGAGATAGGCGGCTCTACGACAGTGACAGTAGTTCTGAAGAACAATGGGTCTGTGCCCATAGAGAACATCAGTCTATCAGACACAGGAGTTGGCAGCCTGTACTCCTCGGTCACGGTCACCGGCACTACCAGCACGTATGCGGCCTCGCTAGCCCCTGGCGCGACCTTGACCCTGACATACACTGTGTCGTTCTCCAATGAAGGCAAGTACACCTTCCCCAAGGCCACTGCGAACTACACTTACAACGGGAACTTCTTTACGAAGACTACGCCCGTCGATGGAGTCCTTGTCGCAGCTACCCCCGGCTCCGCTATCCTTCAGGGTCTCATGGATGGCATGCCCTATACTGGGCTTGTGCTGGGTCTGGTTGGGCTTGTCGGCCTCTACAGTGTCTTCGGCATTGTCCGTGGACGCGGTGGCGGTGGCGGCACCTATCAAGTCTAGAATAATGAGCCTGGCAGCAGCAGCTGCCGGGCCCGCTCTTCTTTTGTCCTCCTCGGTTGCTTTATCTGACCAACTTCTGATTGACTCTTGAGTGTTCATGGTGCTACGTGAAGAGCTCAGAGGCTATCTGAAGGGACCTGACGCGTTCTTTGGGATTCCCGCTCCCGAGTCGGGCGAACCCGATGTCGGAGTCCTAGGTGTACCATATGACCTGACTTCCAGCTACTACCCCGGTTGCAGGTTCGGTCCTGCCGCTGTGCGGCGTGCAACGACAAGAGAGAGGTCTCACAGCCAGCCTCTCTCTGTTGATGTCACACCAGACCGAGAGATGGTACTCCTTTCTGAGAGCATGACACTGGAGGACATCGGGGACCTTGAACTGGAGGGGCGTGTGCCGGAGATGGCCATGTACGACATATCTGACGCTGCAACCAAGCTCGCCAGTAGGAGCAGCAGACTCCTCTTCATTGGCGGAGACCACTTCGTGACCTACCCTCTGGTGAAAGGTCTCAAGAGAGGGACCAGACTCAACCTCGGTCTCATATGGCTTGATGCCCACGCCGACTACTACGGTGACTACGGGGGTCTCGCTCTGTCTCATGCCACGACCCTGAGAAGGATAGTCGATGGCGGGTTCGTGGACGCTGGCAGAGTCGTCGCCTTCGACATGCGGGCCGCACTTTCCGAACACAGACGCGAGCTTATACAGGCGGGTGCCAGCGTCTGCTTCGACCACGAGTCCTTCTCTTCTGCCATCAGAGAGCTTGCTGACCGCGTCGACACGGTCTATATGACGGTAGACCTTGATGTGTTGAGACCGGACCAAGTGCCTGGCGTGTCTCATCCAGAGTCGGGAGGTCCTGATGTGACGGGACTGGTACGGCTGATTCGTGACTGCTTCGCATCATGTAGCCTTCGGTTCGCCGACCTAGTAGAGCTGAATCCGCTGCTCGACTCGACCGGCATCGCATCGGTTGCGGCAAGGGACATAGTGAAGGAGATACTGGTAGGCTTCAGCACACAGGACTGATTGGGAGTCAAGCCACCAACACACTCGGCCCTCCCTGCTGACAGAACCACGCAGTGGGGAATCACAGGAGCCAGAAGTTGCGCCCGTACGCGGGCC
>JACAEL010000026.1 GCA_013388835.1 Candidatus Thorarchaeota archaeon
CCTTAGACCACGCCCAGACCTCGTAGTTCATCCAGTACTCGGAGATGCCTATCTTCTTGTAGAACTCGTAGTCGGTGGGCACGTTCGTCTTCGGCCAGCGAGTCATCACTAGCGGCCAGTTGCCACCCTGTACCATCACACACCTGTCGGCAATGCCCATCTCATGTTTCGACACATCCCATGTCGGCTTCACAATGTCATCCCAGTTCTGACCGCCATAGGCGACGACGGTCTTGTAGTGCGGATGGGGGACCATCTTGATAGCGGCCTTCGTGATTATGCCCATCGAACCCTGAGAGCCCAAGAACAGTCCATCTGGATTCGGGCCCAGCCCCCATCTGTAGTAGGGCTTTGCGCCTTCCAGAGCCCACGAACCCGTCCTGAAGATCTCTCCGGTGGGCAACACAACCTCAAGACCCATGATCATGTCCGCCTGTGGTCCATACACGCCAGTCACTAGCGAGAAGCCCCGCTCAATGGCGTCACCCAGAACAGTGGCGGCCGGCGGTGCCCCATCGGGAATTGGTGGTGCCCATTCAGGGTACTTGGTCTTGAAGATCCGCCATGCATCCCCGGACTTGACGCCGGGCTCCACGACCATGACGCGGTTCTCCGTATCGACCTCCATCCGATTCATTCGGGTCATGTCCATATAGATTCCGCCCGGTTCTATGGCAGGCAGTGCAAAGCCTCCGCTCAGACCCCCCGCAGCGGGAGTCACCGGACTCAGGTTCTCATTGGCGACTATGAGGATCTTGGACACCTGTTCGGCGTTCTCAGGTCGTACAATGACCTCCGGAACCACCGCTTCGAGGCCCATGATGCCCCGCGCCATGTAGCTGTGACGCAGTGGCTCGCTAGTTGTGACGTACTTCTCGCCACAAATGGCCTTCAGCTTCTTGACCACTGCGTCAGTAACGCGGTTGTATTCTGTCACGAGATAGTCCTCCTTGTGGGGTCAGTATTCCTCCATGGAGTCTTCGATGCTAGGTTGCGGCCATAAGAAATCCATCATAAATACGCATCGGGTTGCGGCAGCACCCGACCACATGGTTCACATGACAGACAGTTGGTCCATGATTGATGCATTAGAACACGTGTTCTACTGCGAACCGAAGATTCATTTACCCGAGTGCGATAGGCGCGCGAAGACTCGCGCAACGCGAGGATGGCTTGCCTAGACAGTCACATCAACCAATCGAGAGACTCGTCGCATTCCACAGGGGACTTCGAAACCATGACTCAGTACAAGCCATGCGACTACAAGGCGTTCATCACTGGGCCCTATCAGTCGGGCAAGACTCACCTCATTCACACCCTAGACCCAGACGCCATATCCATCGAGAGGCCGATGTTACGACCCCATCGAGGTCACTTGGGCAGCACAACTGCTGGATTCGACCTAGGCCGGGTCGTCTGGCTGCACAAGGACAACAAGGATCTCATACTGCCCAGGAGCGAATACGCAAAGAGCAATGGCCAGTACGCCGGCTGGACAGCCAAGGAAGTCGAACTACGTGGAGTCCCCGGTTCGCTACAGTACAGGCTAGTGAGAGACGCAATGCGTGCCAGGTCCGACCTCGTGCTCATGGTAGTTGACTCGTCTGACCCAGCGATGGCGGCAGACGCGCTCAAGATCCTTGAGGAGACCAGGGAAGGCTCAAACGGTACACACATCGAGTTCATTGCGAACAAGCAGGACCGAGAGGATGCCGCATCCCCGCGGGAGGTTGCCTCATGGCTCGGTGTACCAGACGTAATGGGGCTCTCTGCAACCGACTATGAGCAGTGCAAGGAGGCACTTGTGGGTGCCCTGAGGAAGCTCGAAAAGAAGAAGAACTCTGAGCCGAAGTGACAGGGGATAGTACCGAGGGACAGAGTTCAAGAATACACGGACCATAGCGTGCGTATGTCATGTGAAACATGCTGCACCATAGAGAGATATGGGAGGAGGGTGGCGACGGGCCGATTCATATGTATAGATTGCTGGAAGACTGCTGGCAAAGAGACCAACCGTGACAGACATCGTGTCAATCAGGATGAATGCAAGTGACCTCTTTCGTGTTCGAAGCAAGTCTTTTGAGGGACCAATGACGAATAGTCAGTGGTGGACCGATGCTGGTACAATGTAGTCGCACGCCCTCTGACTACTGACGCGCTCACCCGTGACCCAGACCGGCGTCGGCCACCGCTCTGCACCATGTCAGCCTGAGCAGGTCCTCTTTAGGTCCGCCTCTGCAGCAAGATGGCGGTGCTCGCTCGGGTCCTGCGACTTGAAGAACCGGCAGCACGTTGACTCCACACTGGTTGTCCAAGGCCAGTCTTGCTGTACGCCAGTGGATATGCAACTACTAGAATATCTTCGGCTCGTCCCACTCGCCGTACATCTCACGCCAGACGTCGAAGATCTCTCCGACGCTCGCGTATGCCTTGACCGCCTCGACTATGTGGGGCATCACGTTGTGACCCTGGTCCGTGGCTCTTCTCAGACCATCGAGCGCCTCGCGGACTGCTTGGTTGTCGCGCGTGCGTCGTATATGATTGAGCCGTTCAATCTGCTTGCGCTCCACCTCGGGGTCTATCTTCAGCACAGGAATGGAGATGTCTTCATTCTCCAGGACAAACTCATTGACGCCCACGATGACCCTCTTGCGTTCTTCAATCTCTCGCTGATACCTGAAGGCGGCGTCAGCTATCTCCTTCTGGAAGAAGCCCTTCTCAATCGCCGCAATCACACCTCCGAGTGCTTCGACTTGGTCAAAGTACTTGTATGCAGCCTCTTCCATCTCATTGGTGAGCGCTTCGACATAGTATGAGCCAGCGAGAGGGTCAATTGTGTTCGCCACGCCGCTCTCATATGCAAGAACCTGCTGAGTACGAAGGGCCACCCGCACCGCCTCCTCTGTGGGCAGGCACAGAGCCTCGTCCATCGAGTTGGTGTGCAAGGACTGAGTGCCACCTAGAACTGCTGCCAGGGCCTGGTATGCGGTCCGCACCGCATTCACCATCGGTTGCTGTGCGGTGAGAGAACAACCTGCCGTCTGTGTGTGGAACCGAAGCCACAGTGAACGTTCCTTCTTCGCTCCGAACCGTTCCTTCATCTCCCTGGCCCAGATCCTGCGAGCTGCACGGTACTTTGCGACCTCCTCAAAGATGTCGTTATGCGCGTTGAAGAAGAAGGAAAGACGCGGGGCGAATGTGTCTACATCGAGGCCTCTGTCAATACCCGCCTGGACATAGGTCATCCCGTTGAGCAGTGTGAAGGCGAGTTCTTGCACAGCGGTCGAACCGGCCTCGCGAATGTGATACCCGGAGATGGAGATGGTATTCCACCGGGGGATGTGCTCAGAGGCGTACTCCATGATGTCAGTGATGATTCGAAGAGATGGTTCAGGAGCGAGAATCCAGCTCTTCTGAGCCATGTATTCCTTCAAGATGTCGTTCTGTATGGTGCCTCCAATCTGATCTGACGAGACTCCCTGCTTCTGCGCAGCCACCATGTACATCGCTAGAAGGATTGACGCTGGCGCATTGATTGTCATGGAAGTGGTGACCTTGTCAAGAGGTATGCCCGAGAAGAGAATCTCCATGTCCTTGAGCGTGTCCACCGCCACGCCCAGCTTTCCCACCTCGCCATGTGCAAGTGGATGGTCGGACTCTCTTGCAAAGATTGTTGGGAGATGGAAGGCCACGCTCAGACCAGTCTGGCCATTGGCGAGCAGGAACTTGTACCGTGCGTTCGACTCCTCGGCAGTCCCCATACCTGAGAACTGCCTCATGGTCCACAGCCTCCCACGATACATCGTCGCCTGGACCCCTCGCGTGTACGGATACTGGCTTGGAAAGCCGAGGTCCCGTAGATAGTCGAAGTCCGGAATGTCCACAGGCGTGTAGAGTCGTCTCACAGGAACACTGGAAGTGGACACGAACTCGGAGCGCCGCTCAGGGTCACGTCGCATCTGCTCTGCGAGAGTAGTTGACTCCCAAGACTCCAGCGCCGAGCGGATGGCCTCAATCTCGGAGTCCTTCCTCTCAGCACCTCCTTCTTTGCCAGTTCTCAGAACGGCCATCGACATGTCTCCTTTTGGACGAACCTGTGCTTCGCTCAGCTCACCAGATATTAAGTGTTCGATTGGCGTGACTCTGTTGCATGAATGGCTCCGACCTGTCGCAAGGGCTGAGACTGGCATATGTGTTCGTCTTGTGTGCGGTACTCGTACGAGTCGGCCAGCGCGACGACCCTCTGCAACTCCGGACATGACTTCTGCAAGAGTCCGTTCTGGGGAAACGTTAATAACAGCTCCAAAGCCCGACGCACAGCGCGCTAGGCACAGTGCCTAGAGGATGTCACAGCGGATGGTTTTGACCCATGAACAAGGCCAAGGTTGCATGCGTGACCGTTGTACTGACTCTCGTACTGCTATCTATAGCTGTCCCGCCGGCTTCTGCGAATCCCGGTACTCGTCTTGACTCCCTGTATGCCTATCTGAATACGAGATATGACTCTGCGAACGAAGGTGGCTACTCTGTCTCCGGGGAAGTCATATCCCGGATTGGTTCCACCTACTCTGCTCTGGTCGCGCTTGATGAGCTGGGGTATCTCGCAACACGGCCCCCGTTGATTGACCTAGTAAAGACAAAGAACTTCACTACAAAGGTCCAGTACGAGTCTTCGAAGTATGAGATCAAGAACATCAACTATGGAGGTTGGGGCGACACCTTCGCAGTGAATGCAACCACAGTGACCACATATCAGGCCTTGAACTTGTGGGAACTGCTGATAAAGCACGACGATATTCCCAAGATGAGCTTGCTGAACATCAAGATAAACGAGGTCCCAGTCTTCATAAACCGGACACACTCAGTCTCAGGTGGGTTTGCCAACAGACCAAACGGTACAGCAGATGTCTTGTCCACATTCTACGCACTTTGGTCGCTCGACTATGTGATCAAGAAGAGCCCGCAGTCAAACAACTGGACCACGTGGCTGCCAAACCCTGACAACACTACCCAGTGGATACTCAGTTGCATGGATGGCAACGCATTCAAACTCAGTCCTGCTTCTAGGGTCACGGGGGTCACTGCTACAGCAGCAGCTCTGATGTCTCTCAAGATCCTTGACAAGTTGAACATGCTTAACAATACGCAGGGCATTCGCGACTGGCTTCTTGCACGGCAAGTGCAGACTGTATCGGTCGGTATGCATGTGGGCGGTTTCACGGAGGGTGTCGCCACAAACGACACGAATCTCATGAGTTCCTACTTCGCTCTGCTAGGGCTGGACGCCCTTAACGCTCTGGAACTGGTCAATGCGACTGGTGCGATTGACTTCATACTGGATTGTCAGTCCGCCGATGGCAGCTGGGGTCTGGTTCCTCAGATGACGACGGGCAAGATTGGGAACATTGGCATTGCAATCAAGGCCCTGAAAATGCTGGAGTCCAACGTCTACGGTCTCTTGCTCGAGCAGGATCCAAACCACCCTGCACCGTCTCTGGTCGACTGGAGAGTTGTGGTGATTGTCGCCGTGACTGCGACGGCTGTGATTGCTGCAGTCGTGTCGGTGCGGCGCGACTAGTAGTGACTCTTATTAGACCAATGTAGTGTGGGATTCGCAGGACGCGCGAGGTAGCAGTCATCCTGCGAGGTGCTTCAATGCCCGACCATACTCCCGACGATGAGAACATTCCGAGATACACCAGGGGATTCGAGTGGTTCACACATCTTGTGAGAACTGACATGAGAGGACGGCCTTGGAGGAAGCTCGGCCTCTTCTCCTACTATGATGCGCCCTATGTGGAGAGTGAACGTCTCTACCTGTCGCCAAAACAGGCGATGCTCGCGATGGCGGCTGATGTCAAGAGCCAAGGACGCAATGTGGTCATGGTTGTGGACGCGATGGAGAAGGCTGAGATGGGCCTGAGCACAAAGCAGGGCTTCGATCAGTTCATGGAGCTGTACGACGGCATCTTTCCGGACGCGGCAAAGTTCTATTTCGGGTCACGTGACTCGGACCGCACCTGGCTTCACGACTATCCCTCACTTAAGATTCCACTCCAGTGGGTGATTCAGCACCCTGTGGTCTTTGCAGAGGTGCTCTCGGACGCATCTCCGGTCGGAGAGATCGTGGGACCTGCTGATGCGTCCTTTGAGGACTTTGCTGGCATGACTGAAGTCCTTGTGGAGAAGCTTGGTCCTCCCTCGCTGTCAGAGGAAGTACTTGGGAAGATTCGAAGCACTGAGGCAAGCGAGTATGCAGGAGAAGCGGTTGGGCTCCTGACCGTCTTCATCAGTCCAGCGACAGCCGTGACGAGAAGCGTTCGATACTTGGGAAAGTTCGTGAGTCTGTTGAAGAACCGGCGGAAGCAAGAGGTGAAGGAAGTCTATGAGGAGTGGGCGCAGCGCGTGCGCGATGGCTACTCAGAAGAGAATCTGCGAAAGTACTTCGATGACGACCCATCATTTGAGTCCGAGCTCACAAAGGCAGTTGAAGAGGTCCGTCCTGTGCTCTTGGTCCTTGAGACCCGCGGAACATTGTACGACCTGTTCATGCCGCTCATAACCCAGCAGCTCGTTGAAGTGGTCGGCTACGTACGTCCGGAAGATCGGCCAAAGGAGGCTGTTGTGTCATCGAGCAGAAAGAGGTCCTCTAGTAGTGACTCGGGGTGGGACAGTGAGGAGCTCGCTTACGAAGAGATTGATACGCCTGATGGCGAGTCTGAGGAGAGTATCGCCGGGGCCGTCGCTCCCGACGTAGAGCTCTCTACAGACGTGGAGATGTCCTCTCAGGAGTTCGAGGGCAAGCCCGAGACAGTCCTGTTCCTAGATGCTGCCACTCACCTGTCCAAGTTCAACCGCTCTTTCAAGTTCTCGCTCAAGATACCGGAGCGCCACCCCAACATGTCGGTGGCAGCGTCCTTCTTCACCCAGCGGGAGAAGATCAGTCAGGCTCTACGAGACGCCGTTGTTGAGTATATGTCAGACAGAGCACTGGTCTTCGACCTTCACCCCGACCTGTTTGACGCCGTCACCGCCAACATCCCAATCTCCACAAAGGCGTGGCTCATGGGTCAGCTGCAGGAGATGGAGCGCATTCATGCCGCTGGGGGCGTGGCGTTCCTCGAATACTATGCTCCGCAGAAAAACAAGTGGACCCTCCGCTCTGTTGATAAGCCGGACCCCAAAGTCATACGTGAGATTCGGGGCTGGTTCAGAAAGAAAACCGACTGAAGACAGCCACAACCGTTCTGTACGGTTCGTCGCCAGTCGGAAACAGATGGACACCGAAGATGTACACAGCTGCCTCTGTCGTCCTTCACTAAAACCGGAACGCATTCAAGTGGAGGGAGTCGCCGTCCCGTGTTGAATCACCCCCTCTCTCATGTGACTCCACTTCACACGGTATTCCCACAAGAGATATAATCCCTGCATTCATGATACGGTCGGTCTCAGTCCGGAGGTATCCCATTGAGCAAACCAGACATGACACAGGCTAGGGTCATGAAGATCCAGAAGGGCACTGTCATCACATTGCCCAGTGATTTTGTCGATGCCATTGGTCAGCCTTACGCACTAGTTATACTGGTGATGAAAGACAAGAACGTGAAGCTCTATCCGGTCGATAGCGGCAATGTGATGTATCTCAAGTTGGAGATAGAGAAGCTAAGCAAGAGCTTCCTTGAGGAGCTCACGATGGTCTTCGAGAAGGCCGGACTTGAGGACATCCTGTTTACCAGCGGAATCTGTCAGGCTGCGAGTCAGTGCTACTATGAATGCTACTTCACTCCCGAGCAGTTGAAGATATCGCCCAGTGACTTGGAGTTGCACATGAAGCAGATATCCGGTGTGCAGAAAGTGATACTGAAGAAGGTCCCGCTAACTGGATAGTGTTGCCTGCGGGGAAGGCCTGCGTCCAGTCGCCGTCCTACTCACGAGGCGGGACAGACAAGGAGGTCATCCATTGGTAGCCTTCTGGGGTCTTCTCGACCACGATGGCGACTTGGCCCGATGCATTCGCAGTCGTGCAGCCTCGTTCGACCACTACTGCGGCCAGATGCAGACTCACTATGTGGATAGGCTCCCGTCTGAGAATGGAATCCTCTGCGTTCGCTCAGGCTCAGGACACGGACCTCTTGTCACTGTACACGAGCATGAAACAATGCTTGTGTACTCCACCTACGAACTGCCGGAGCGTTATGCACCGATCGCGGAGTTGACACTGAAGTCGCTTGGGCAAGTGCCGAGTGCGCTGCCTGACACTGAGGGTAATGGTGCTCATCTTGCCTTGCAGGTCTCGGCATCAGGGATTCGGTCCTATGCAACGCAGTACTTCATGTATCCGTTCTATGTGTGGACCTTGGATGGAAGTACTGTATTCTCATCGGAGCGGAAGTTGCTCTGGGGTCTCCCGGAACTGCGTTGTATTCGACTCGAACCCTCGCAGTGGTTGTTGATTGACTCCGCCGGACGGAAGCAGGTCGGCTCGGGCGGCCACACTCGCCCCTCGGTCTCACTGGTCTCCTCTCCCTCCGAACATGTCACTGCACTGAGCCGCCATCTGAGGAAGTCCTTCGAGCCCATCCGAGGACAAGGATGTGCCATTCTCTTCTCGGGGGGTGTGGACAGCTCCTTACTCGCACTGTTGGCGAATCAGGAGTGCGAGAGTGTGTCTCTGCTGACGACCTGCACAGAGGACTCTCTTGACGGAACGGCTGCCGAACGGGCGGCTGAACTACTTGGAATGGACTTTCACCGCATCTTGCTGGACCTTGACCTGGCATGGCAGATGCTTCCCGAGGTTGTCTTTGCTATCGAGTCGTGGGCGATGATGGATGTTGCAATTGCCCTGCCATTTGTACTGGCATCAAAATACGCATCGAAGCGAGGCATTGTACACGTTGTCTCTGGTCAGGGTCCCGATGAGCTCTTCGGGGGATATTCAAGACACGCTGAGACCTTCTTGAAGAGCGGGCCTCGGGAGCTGGACAATCAGCTGTGGTGTGATGTCTCTGTGACCCACCGAGTGAACATTGAACGTGACATCAAGGCAATCAACTGGGGGGGCTGTGAACCTTTCTTTCCCTATCTAGCACCGGAGTTCGTCCGTCACTCGATGTCCATCCCCTCAGAACAAAAGATCGTGGCACGAGATGGCGCCACTGTTGAGCGAAAGCATGTCTTCAGGGCATTAGCACGAAGTCTTGGTCTGGCGGAGTCACTGGCCTCCGCGTCAAAGCATGCGACTCAGTACAGCTCGGGTTCTGAGACCACAATCTCTGCTGCAATCAGGCGCTACGGACTGGAGGCAAGAGACATGACCCGGAGGCAGATGCACGCATACCAGCAGACGGTACTGGACTCCATGGCCACAGTAATGGGACTCAAGTCCGCTCCTCGGTCTCCAGCACGTCAACCCCACTTCGACACTGAGTCCATGCACCGATTCTTGGACCGGCTCAGCCACCAGTGATTGTTGGAAGCACAATCACAGAGTCGTCCTCGTTCAGGATGTCATTGAGCTTCAACCTCTTTCCGGCCAGGAGAACAACGTGGTCATGCGTCATGCCTAGCTCTGCCAGCAGCTCCGAAACGGTCTTCTGAGAGGTGATCTTGACAGTCTCGACTCTGATACGCGATAGTTCGGACAAGTGTTGCACCAATCAGACATCTCTCATCTGTCCTTATATCGTTACTTGATACGACTGTGTTTCCTTGATTCGCAGTACTGCTGGCTCCTGACTGGTCTCGATCCTCTGTATCACGCAAATCCATCCTCTATCGACGAATGCCGTAATTATACATGTACATCGTTATCGATATATACTGCCAGTGAGTCCGTACGAACGTCGTCATGACACTACAAAGTTGATTCCATTCGGTGAGAGCCGTTCTGCCTTGACATCTCTACAGGAACGTTCATAAGACGGATTCCTGCCGAAGCGGGAAAAATGACGTAACGTGATTCGGCGAACATCGAATGCAAGGAGAAATGCTGTGAATGGTGGGAATTGTTGGTTATGGCGTCTACATACCTCGATATCGCATAAAGACTGAGGATATCGCAAGTGTATGGGGCGAGGATGGCGCTGCAATGGCGTCAGGACTTGCCGTGTATGAGAAGTCCGTTCCTGGACCAGACGAGGATGTGGCCACCATCTCTACCGAGGCTGCACGGAACGCAGTCAAGTATGCCGGGATAAACCCAACCGAGATTGGCGCAGTATACGTCGGCTCTGAATCGCATCCGTACGCGGTCAAGCCGACCGGAACAATCGTGGCCGAGGCAATTGGTTGTTCCCCCCAGATGACCTGTGCTGACTTTGAGTTCGCCTGCAAGGCAGGCACGGCAGCAGTGCAAGTGTGCATGGGTCTAGTATCGTCGGACATGATCAAGTATGGTCTGGCCATTGGCTCAGACACTGCTCAGGGACGTCCCGGTGACGCTCTTGAGTATTCAGCGGCTGCTGGTGGTGCAGCAATACTCATCGGAAAGACCAATTCCGTCGCCACGATCGAGGCGACCGCATCCTTCACGACCGATACTCCTGACTTCTGGCGTCGAGAAGGCTCAGACTTTCCGAGTCACGGGGCGAGGTTCACGGGAGAACCTGCGTACTTTAGACATGTGGAAGAGGGCGCCAAGTTGTTGATGAGTCGTACGGGCCGTGGAATTGATGACTATGACTACTTTGTATTCCATATGCCCAACGGCAAGTTCCCTGCCATCGTGGGTCGGAACATCGGTGTACCCAAGGAGAAGTTGGAAGACAGCCTAGTGGTGAAGAGGATTGGAAACACCTACTCAGGGTCTTCAATGATAGGTCTGTGCAGGGTTCTGGACATCGCGAAACCTGGAGCGAGAATCTTCATGGTCTCGTACGGGTCTGGTGCGGGTAGTGATGCTTTCAGCATTCGTGTTGAGGACGAGATACTCAACCACCGGGGTAGAGTCCCCACTGTGGACGACTATATCGAGAGAAAGACATACATCAGCTATGCAGTGTACGCCAAGTATCGACGCAAGATCAAGGCTATCGGGTGAGGGAGGTATAGTAACATGACACGTAGAGTGGCAATAGTCGGAGTTGGAATCAGCAAATTCGGAGAGCTATGGGAAAAGAACCTTCGCGACATAACTCTTGAAGCTGGTATGTACGCGATATTTGATTCTCAAGTGTCCGGCAAAGACATCGACGCAGTCTGTATCGGAAACATGAGCGCAGGAAGATTCACGGGCCAAGAGCATCTTGGAGCCCTCGCGGTGGACATGGGTGGTCTTGGACACATCCCATCCTACAGCGTGGAGGCTGCCTGCGCAAGTGGCGGTGCAGCAGTGCGACAGGCGTACATGTCAATACTGTCAGGTGAACACAAGGTCATGCTGGTGCTTGGCTGTGAGAAGATGAGCGACGTCAGCCAGACCGAGGCCATGAACACAATCGGGGTTGCAAGCGATTGGGAGTGGGAAGGGCTGTTCGGAGCGACTTTCCCGGCCCTCTATGCCTTCATGGCCCGTCGTCACATGCACGAATACGGTACAACAGAAGAACAGCTCGCGAAGGTGGCTGTGAAGAACCATGCAAACGCTGTGCACAATCCGTGGGCTCAGTTTCAGAAGGCAGTCTCATTGGATACCGTGATGACATCCGGCCTGCTGGCGGACCCAATTCGAGTGCTTCACTCCTCGCCGGTGTCTGACGGTGCTGCAGGGCTCGTCATGTGCTCTGAGGACATAGCGAAGAAGTTCACGGACACGCCTGTCTACATAGAGGCATCAACTCAGGCCAGCGACACACTTGCACTTCACGACCGTCGTGACATATGTACCATGGATGCTGTGGTCATTTCTGCAAGGGATGCTCTGAAGGAGATTGGGGCCACGGTCGACGACATCGATGTATTCGAGCTGCATGACAGCTTCACAATCAGCGAGATCACACTCACCGAGGACATTGGGCTGTGCAAGAAGGGTGAGGGTGGCAAGATACTTGACGAAGGCCTCACACAGATAGGCGGCAAGTATCCTGTGAACACATCCGGTGGTCTGAAGGCACGGGGGCATCCGATTGGAGCAACTGGTGTCGCTCAGGTTGTCGAGCTGGTACTCCAGCTGAGAGGCGATGCCGAGAAGCGGCAGGTGGACGGAGCGGAGAAAGCGATGGCTGTGAACATCGGCGGCACGGGTGCAACGTCCATTGTTCATGTACTTGGGAGGTGATTTGGTGGCAGAGAGAGGTGTTGCAGGTGTCTGGAGAAAGGAGAAGGCCATGTACAGCATCGTCGGCAATCACTGTACGACATGCGGTACTTACTACTTCCCGCCGAGACCGGTCTGTCCGGAGTGCCGGCGCAAGGGTCATCTAGAGGAACACAAGTTCAAGGGACTTGGCAAGGTCCACACCTTCGCGATAGTCCGTCAGGCTCCGGATGACTTCAAGCGTCAGGTACCGTACATCATCGCACAGGTTGAGCTTGACGAAGGAGCGAGGCTGACTGCTCAGATAGTCAATTGCGATATTGACGCAGTAGAGATTGGTATGCGGGTCCGTGCGTGCTTCAGGAAAATAACCGAATTCGGACCCGAGGGTATCATCGTCTATGGATACAAGTTTGAACCAACCATGAAGGTCACTGGTCACAAGTAGCCTCATGACGGGGGCTCGGGACAGAGCCCCTCACACCTTTTCTGAGTACACGACCTCTTCGACTTCTTCTTCCACGTCAACTGACGATGTGTCGGTGTTCCAGAGGTCTAGACTGGTGACTCGCTCTGTCGCTGGAAAGGCGACATTCAAGACCAGAGTCGTACCCACTCTGGCCTCATGAACAGTCGCATTGTGAACGTGTCCATGAATGACTAGGTCAGGTTGTTCGTTCCTGACAGCGGAATAGAACTTACGGCTGCCAAGCCAAGAGAATGTCTTGGACTCCTCCCCCTCGCATGTCTCGAGGCAGGGACTGTAGTGCATTAGCAGTATCCTTCTATCGACAACTCCTCTGAGTTCTCTGAGGAGGGACACGGCTCTCTCTGCTCTTCTTTCAAAGATGATCCTGGGTTGCGGCATATTGCGCTTCTGCCATAATGTGGGCTTGTCCAGCGAGCCCTGAGTGCCCACAATCCCCACTGTCGTCTTCCCAATCTCAAGTACCGTGGACTGCTCGTCGAGGAATGTCACACGGTCCCCGGTAGACGCCCTGAGCTTGGTGCGTGTGTCAATGTATTCCTCATTACCAAAGCATGCAACAATCGGCACGTCATCTCCAATCTGTTGCTCTATTGTATCGAGCACCCTTGGAAACTCCGCGGACATGCCCCTATTCACCATGTCCCCGGCCATCAGAAAGATGTCGGGTTTCCGACAGCCTCGGAGTGCAGCTGCAAACTCCGTGAGATACCTGGGGCAATGGACATCCGCTACGGCCAGTATTCTCATCTCTGCACTTCGTGGTTTTCAGCGTGAACACATATTAAAGGTTGTATCGGCGACCTAACATGTGACCAAGATGCAGACTGCTACCTGGGCTCTGAACCTGTTTGATAGGCTTCACCTTGGCCACCACGTGCTGATCGAACGACTCTCTGAGATGCCCAATCCGTCTGCATGTGTGCTGGACGGACCTCTCATCGACAGCGAACTTGAGCTACGTGCCATTGTGCAGCCTGCTGACATCCGTGTCGCTAGGCTCCAGGCCTTTCTTCGCGATGAGGGTCTTTCCGAGACAGTTGCGGTGTCCTTAATCAATGATATCGACCAACTGACAAGGGCCGAGAGCCGGACGCGCTTCATGATGTTCGAAGGTCCATGCTGTGCGGAGATACAGGCGGGGGTACTGGAGCGTTGGAGCGGTGTTCGTGATGCGAGAGACGCCTTCGAGTTATTGAAGCCAGTGCGAGCCAGCGATGGTGACAAGCTCTCGTCCGCGCGAATACGAAAAGGTGAGATAGACCGTCTTGGAAGACGTCTCAAGGGAACGCGGGAGCCTGCCCGGCGTCTTGAGGTTCAAGACCGAGCTTATCTCCAGGCGCCGAAGGGGCGGTTGTATCACACTCGTGACGGTCCCCCAGAGGTACAGGTTGCGTCCGAGCTTGTCAAGACTTCTCCTCCAAGAGTGATTGCAGTGGGCGATGTGACAAGTGCGACGCTGGCAGCGCAAGGAGCCCATGTGGACCTGAGCATAGTCGACGGCGCGACCAAGCGAGGCGCATTTAGTGGACGCCCGACCTCGGAGTGTGAGTACCACATCTACAACCCGCCGGCAGTGATTTACCCTGAGGCGTGGTCGACAATCGACACCGCACTTGACAGCCGGGAGAAGTCCGTGATCCTAGTTGACGGGGAAGAGGACCTGCTTGGATTCCCGGTCGTCCTGCTGGCTCCAGAGGGCTCTGTCATGCTCTACGGACAGCCAGACGCGGGAATAGTCTGGGTACCGGTGAACCGAGAGAACAAGTCACTGGCGAGGGCTCTGCTGGAAAGGATGCCCACAGTCGCCTGACCTATCCTCTCATTGCTACAGGTATCTTCGCGATGCAATCAGTGGCCGTTATGTGGTTGCCCAGTTCCTGATATGCTGCCTCTCCAGCGAGTCCGGACACAAATGCAGCCGCTGCTGCAGCCTCGAATGCGTCTCTTCTCCTTGCCATCATCGCTGAGGAGATCCCAGTAAGCACATCGCCAGTCCCTCCAACAGTCATGGCTGGCACTCCTGTCTTGTTGAGCTTGTGGCGGCCGTCCGGATGAGCGATGACATCTATTGGACCCTTCAGGAGTATGACTGAGTCATACTTGGCTGCTGCCTCTCTTGCCCTCCTGATGCGCTCTTGAATGTCTGGACGAGGCTCCGACTTCTGACCCAAGAGGATCTGGAGTTCTCCCCAGTGTGGCGTCAGGATGCACCTTGAAGGGTCCATCTTGATACCGATGCCGGGGAGCGCTTTGAGTCCATCTGCATCGACTACGACTCCCATGTCTAGACTCAAGACTCGCTTCAGCAGGTCTTGAACTCCCCTGATGGTCTCCGGGGCCATGCCCAAGCCGGGTCCGATGGAGACCACATTCGCACCTCTTGCCGCTTCGACTGCCATGTCGACGGAGGTGACATCAAAGACACGAGTGGGGAGCGATTCCACCATCAGATTCGGGCTGTATGACCTTATCGGTGTCACTACTGCCTGAGGCACAAGCACCCTCACTAGATCAGCGCCTGTCCGAAGTGCTGCAAGACCGGTCAGGGCAGGGGCACCTGAGTACACATCGCTCCCTCCGATGACGAGGACTCGACCGTAGTCGCCCTTCTTCGAGTCCGCAGGTCTGGGACGGTTGAACAGCCAGAGGTCTCCGGGCCCACACATCTTGGCGGCTTCGGGTGGAATGCCTATGCGTGCCACTACCAGCTCTCCAACGAACTCCTTTGCCAGCAGCAGTCCCGTCTTTGGAGCATGGAGTGTGATGGTCACATCCGCTATGATGGCCGGGCCAAGTGCTTGTCCACTGTCTGAATCGACCCCGGTGGGCACGTCTATGGAGTACTTCCTCGCGCCGGATGCGTTGAAAGCCTTGACAGCGGTAAGCATTGGCTCGCGAACCTTGCTCTTCTGGCCAAAGCCCAGCATCGCATCAACGAGGACGTCCGCCTGGCCTGCTGAGTTGTAGCTCCTGACGTCCGACTCGGTCAGCAGAGTCGTCTTGACAATACCATCGATGTTCTTGAGGATGCCCCAATTCAGCTCTGTGTCCTTGCTCGTGAAGGCCTTCTCTGAGCCGATGAGGCCCACCTCGACGTTCGCACCGGCTTCATGGAGGTGCCGTGCAGCGACCATTCCGTCGCCACCATTGCCACCTGTGCCGCACAGAATGACAATCCGTTTCTGCTCAACGGTCTCTCTCTTTTCGATGGCCCTTGCGACTTCCCTGCCAGCCTGCTGCATCAGCATTCCAAGTGTGATACCAAGATGCTGGGCATTCAGTTCGAGTACCCGCATCTGCTCTGCTGTCATGGGCTCAGTTCTCACAGGCAACACCTCTTATCACACCGTTCATTTTTAGTTGGACAAAATTGGACACAGGAGTCTTGTCACTCCCAGGAGACGGCACTGGGGTCACTCCTCGAGGTCTCATGAGGTGTCGAACCGACCTCGAGCTCTCAGCTCCCGCACGGAGGTATATATGCATCACGCAGTGATGTCCAAGACCGTCCAACTTCTGGGCAGCTGCTGCCTACCCACTGTTGCATACTAATGAATGTGATTGGTCGCCTATGTGGAGGACGCGAGTCGTTCAAGTGTCTTCTTGTTTCTTTTCAGGCCTCTTGGCTGGCTTTTCTTTGCCGCCATTCTTCGACAGGTATTGGTGTATACCTCTCGCTGCTCGCTTGCCCGCACCCATTGCGCTGATTACCGTTGCGGCCCCAGTCACAATATCACCGCCAGCAAACACACCAGGAATTCTTGTCATTCCAGTCTCTTCATCGATGATGACAGTCCCCCATGGATTGACTTCCAGTCCCGGCGTCGTCTGGGGAATTATCGGGTTGGGAGAGTTACCAATCGCGACTATCACTGTGTCAATGTCAAGCACGAATTCGGAGTTCGGAATCACAACGGGTCTGCGTCTGCCTGACTCGTCAGGAGGTCCCAGTTCCATTCTGGTGCAGGTCATACCTATGACCCTGTTCTTGTCATCTCCCAGTATCTCGGTGGGATTGATCAGGAATTGAAACCTCACTCCTTCCTCTTCAGCGTGGTGAATCTCCTCCAGACGCGCTGGCATCTCTTCCCGTGACCTGCGATAGAGAACATAGACTTCGGCCGCACCCAGCCGCAATGCAGTTCTTGCAGCGTCCATGGCGACATTGCCGCCCCCTATGACTGCCACCTTCTTACCAATCCGCACGGGCGTGTCATACTCCGGGAATCTGTAGGCCTTCATCAGGTTGACTCTGGTGAGGAATTCGTTCGCGGAGAAGACATCGACAAGGTTCTCACCTCGTATCTTCATGAAGTTGGGCGCACCAGCTCCGGTGCCGATGAACACGGCCGAGTAGCCATCCTGCTCAAGGAGCTCTGGTATTGTCTTGATTTTTCCGATGACGTAGTTGTACTTGATCTCCGCTCCGAGTTTCATCAGATAGTCCACTTCTGCCTCCACAATGCTCTTTGGCAGTCTGAACTCGGGGATTCCGTACATGAGAACACCCCCGGGCTTGTGGAACGCCTCGAACACAGTGACATCGTAGCCCATCTTGAGGAGGTCTCCGGCGCATGTGAGTCCCGCCGGACCCGAACCAATCACTGCTATCTTCTTTCCGAGCTTCGGTGGCAGCTCTGGCAATGTCTCGCCCTTTGCCCTTGCATAGTCCGCCACGAACCTCTCCAGTCGACCGATTGCAATAGGCTCGTTGCGCACTCCACGGATGCAGGACTGCTCGCACTGAGTCTCTTGAGGGCAGACCCGCCCGCAGACTGCAGGAAGGCTGTTGGTCTCCTTTATCTTCGCCGCTGCAGCCATGAAGTCGCCCTTGCGAATCAGTTCAATGAATTCCTTGATGGGCACCTCGACTGGACAACCGCTCACACACTTTGGGTTGCGACATTGAAGGCACTTCTCTGCCTCAGCCATGGCCTCTTCTGCTGTGTATCCCAAGGCCACCTCATTGAAGTTGCGCCTCCGGACATTCGGGTCCTGTTCTTTCATAGGGGTCTTCTTTGTGGGGGGCTTTCGCTCCTTCTTTGGTCCCTCGCTCATCTATGCCATGCCTCCGCGTTCCTTTATCCACCGTCCGGTGGAAACTGCTTCTTCCTCCCAGTATGCATTCAGGCGCCCCATGAGCTCGCTGTAGTCGACGAGGTGTCCATCGAACTCAGGACCGTCGACGCAGGCAAACTTCATCTGACCGCCCACTGTGACTCGGCAGGCGCCACACATCCCTGTTCCATCTACCATTATGCTGTTCAGGCTCACCCACGTCGGGATCTTCTTCGGCTCGGTGGTCCTGCTCACGAACTTCATCATTGGCACGGGCCCGACCGCAAATACGAGGTCAATCTTCCGGCCCTTCTGAATCAGGTCGGCAAGGACGGCTGTGACAAAGCCATGCACTCCACAAGACCCATCGTCGGTGGTTTCATAGAACTCATCGCTGATGTCGTACATCTCCTTTCTGTAGAGGAGAAGGTCCATGCTGCGCGCGCCGTTTATTGTGATGAGATAGTTGCCTGCTGCCTTGAAAGCCCTAGCAACGGGATAACAGATTGCACTGCCACACCCACCTCCTACGGTCACAACAGTACCGTAGTACTTGTCCGTCGGTGTAGGCTTGCCAAGTGGCCCCACGAAATCGAGAATCTTGTCTCCGATGTTCAATGTGCCAAGAAGCTTCGTAGACTTGCCGACCTCTTGAAAGACTATGGTGATGTCGCCCTTCTCTCTATCAAAGTCGGCAATCGTGAGTGGAAATCGCTCACCTGTTTCGTTGACTCTGATCATCACGAATTGGCCAGGTCTGCAGACCTTTGCTACATCAGGAGCTCTCACGACCATCATCTTGGTCATGGGATTAAGGATCTGCTTGAACTTGATCTCGTACATCGAGCCACAATCCCTGTATATGGAAACAGCCCCTTGCGTCCGGGGGTTCTCCGTCGGCTGCACAACAGGGTCTTATATAGCTTGGTCCCTAGACCATCGTCTGTAGAGCTGTCCCACTTCACGAATCACGATGCCGCACAGGTCCTTGGGCGTTGTGACTGGGACTGCTGATGCGCCCGCTGTTCTCAGGGCTTCAAGCGTCTCTTCGCGGGCTTCTCCAATATGGAACACGTAGAACTGGTGTCCCTGTGCTGACAGCCTCTCAACTGAGTCCACGAACTGGTCCCAGTTGGCGATGTCTGCGTCGGTCATGACTAGGACCAGCACCCTGCCTTCCGACTCTCCGCAGACTCTGGCTATATCCTTGACCGGAGCCACTGTACCACCCCCCTGATATGACAACAGGATGTCTTCGACTTCCTGTCGGCTCCTGGTGAAAGTGCATGTGCGGATGTCGTCTGAGAAGTTGATTACAGCAACACGCTGGTTCCTCTTGAAGGCAAACTCGACTGCGGCGAAAGCAGAGAGTAGAGCCATGTGATAGGGCCCTGATACTCTCTTCGCCGTCATCGACCACGTCATGGATCCGCTGGAGTCTATAACAATCAACAGGTCCGGATACTCTTCGGCCTCACTGTTGCCCAGCAACTCTGTTCGCTTCCACTTCCTAGTGGACATGTTCGGGACAATCACAGGAAACGCCTGCAAGGACTGGACAATGTCGAGCTCCTCAATCGGGTCTCCCAAGCGCCAGATGTCTTGACTCAGAGGCAAAGACCCTGAGGGCCTCTGCTCCCTCACATCGATTGAGACCATGCCTCTTGCTTTTGCTCTGTACCAGAATCTTGTCCAATTCCTTCCCTTAGTATCCATGCCAGCAAGCAGCAGTACCCCACGCAGGTCTCTTAATGACCCTCCCCTCTGCTCCACTTCCCTTGCGAGCCTCTCCATCTCCGTGTCGCTGTCGCTGGTTCTCGTGCCCTCGATGCATCTCTTAGCCATGTCCCCATTCCTGACTTCAAGAGGGTTGCCCATGAGGCGGTCGATGTCATCAGCCACCTTTTGACTCTGGTCAGTAGTGGATGAGGCTCCCCCAGAAGCCTTTCCTCTGAGACCGAGCCCCTCTGAGGACTCCTGACTCCCCACTTTGGGCAGCCATTCCTTCACTATCTTCGCTATCTTCTCTGTTGCAACAGGCCATTGTGTTTCACGTTCCAGACACTCGCGTGCTACCCCCACTATTTCAGTGGCTGCCTTTGCGGTCCTATCATCCACATTGCATGTCGGTGGCAGCGGAAACCCCCACATCATCCTGTATGTGGCCACAGTCAGAGTCCAGAGCTGGCTGTGTTCATGTGTACGTAGAGCCGCGTCATGGATTGATGTGACGATTCTGTCGTAAGTCAGGGCTTGATGCTTTTTCAATAGCCTGGAGTCCACAACCAGGTCTGCAAACAGATTACAGGTGAACATTGCAAGGTCCGAACTCAGATGTCTACTGGCTGCAGCAAACATCATGCCGCTGGACACGCCGTCGTAAGGACAGAACACATAGTGCTGTATCTCATGCTGCGACACAGAGCGCATGAATGCCTCGCACTCTCCCTGCGTCAGGTGTACTGGTACTCCAGCAGTGTTCAGGTGCACGGTCCACGTTGCAGAGTCTATGTAGAAGTAGCTGCTCTTGTCCGGTTCGTACTCTATCACCGGCTCGGGCAAGGGTGGATGGTAGTGGTCTGCCACCGCCTGCAGCCAGCCTCTTCGTGATGCATCCAGTAGCCAGTCGGGGGGTAGGGTTTCACCTGACTCGGCAGCCAGTTGTCCTCACCTCACTCGCGTAGAGCAGCCTCTATGTCGTTCCGGAGTCCGAGTGCTTCCACGCCTCCGGATATCTCAAGGAACACCGCAGAGTCGGGGGAGTTTCCGGTCACGTATACCACCAGTGTGAGATGCTGAGTTCTGATCACTTTCCTCTTCGGTGGCTGCAGGGTTTCCTTGAGAATCTGGGTCATGCCCGGATACTTGAGGCTTATTGTAGTCCAGAGCTCTTGCCACTTCTCGAAGTTGAGGGTGAAGGTGGCGAGTGTCAGTCTATGGAGTGCCTCGGACACCCTTGCTAGGAGCATTGCACGGTTTGGAAAGTCCGTCTGTGCGGCCAGGTGCTCCTCAACTCGCGACAGTTCCTTCACATCCTTGTTCCCAATCCCCCTCTCGATTCTGTGGACGACCTCCATATAACTGGACTTGGTGAGCTCCTTTGCAAGGTCCACATAATCAAGCATCACTATCAGGTCACTCCGCGCCATCTCCTCGAGCTCCTTGAGTTCCTTCTTGGATGCCTCCCCTCGTTTCAGGCGCTCTACCAGAGCGATGGAGGGTTCCCGTTGCGTGAACCTTGATGCTGCCAGTTCGACAAGATGTTCTGCGAACTTGAATCGGTCTCCGTAGTAAGGTGATTTCGTCAACTCTTCTCGGACGAACTCGATTCTGTGCCAGAAGACGAGCGGTGCAAGCGCTTTGACTATCTCAAGGGACACCTCTGGAGCCTCAACAAGCCAAGCCAGGGCCTTGCTATACCGATTCAGGTCCTTTGCTGCTCGTACACTGAGTGGTACTGTCACCTTGTTGCAGATGCTCTTGGCAGTGTTGAAGTGGCAGCCGTCACAGAGACCGGTCTCAACAGTCAGTCCGTGTGCCTGGCTCTTGTCAGCCCTGATGCAGGCTCCAAACTCCCGAACTAGGGATCTCATGAACTCCGATGCTACTGAGGACACAGGCACCTTGTCAGCAAGGTTCCATATTGTCAGGAGGTCCTCCTCACTGAGAATCGCAGGCACCTGCCAGAGCTCATCATATCCGAAGAGCCGCTCGTCTCGCGATGCCAGTATCAGCTCAAGATCGTTTATGGTGGGCATGGTGATGGGCACAGCCATACCGAACCTGTCTCTGAACGGAGGCGACAGGTCGAAGGTGCCTGAGTCTGCAGGATTCATCGTCGCGTACAGGCAGTACTCTTCGCAGCGCTTCACTTCGTCATAGTACTTGAGTTCGCCCTCTGCCAGCATGGAGAGAAGGATGTTCTGTGCGTGAGGAGTGAGGCGGTTCACTTCATCGATTATCTTCCAGAAGCCCGTCACGAACTTCCGCCAGACGACCACTTCAACCCCGTCCTTCATGAGCGGACCGGGTCGAAGCGTGGCGACCATCTTCTCTTCTGTGAGCTGGGGATGTCCCCTGATGACCCCGTCCTCGATGTCATTCAGACTCTGTCCGGTCATCATCCGACCGAGCAGCTTGCACAGAGTGGTCTTCCCGCCTCCATGTCCTCCCACCAGTAGCATCGCAGAACGTGGCACGATTTCATTGAGGACGCAGGCTCCAGCGATGAGTGGGAGTCGTGTGGTCTTCTTGTCTCCACTGATCGACCTGTATCTTATGGTCAGAGCAGAAGAGTGAACGAAGAGACCACGACTCTCCACTGTGGATATGACCGACCACACATGCTGCCTGAGACGGTCGCCAGGAGTGCTCATAGTATGCTCGGTGTGGCTGCCGCACACTCAGTTATGGTGTCTTCGGTCGGTAGCGCCATTCGGTATGCAGGGCCGAAGCGACTATATGCAGTTGTCTTGCTCTTGTAATGCCGACGCCGGGGGTCCGACTTTGGAAAGAGACAGTCCTGCAGCCGAGGTCTTGCGCCTCGTCATGCCCGAAGAAGTGGCTTCAGAACGCATTCAGCAGCGTTCACTGGTTGAAGCAGCTGATGCCTTTGTCGCATCACTGCGAAGGTTCTCCGAGCTGAAGGAAGGCCTGCTAGAACGCGGTCTGGAGTTCGGAGGACGCACGCTTCTCATGGGTCCGGTAGGCACCCACTTCAGGTCCTTCTCGGACAGAGTGGCATCTGAACTCCCTATCAAGATGGTTGTAGTCCGGAATGAACGTGTCTTGGCCGAGCCCGCGAGTCTTTCGGAGTCCATCAGCACCGTGATGGAGTTCGCACGAAGGAACTCTCCTGCACTCGTCCTGATTCCAGAGATTGATGAGCTCTCAGGCATTGGCAGACTTGCCGATGCGATTCTTCGTTCAGAGCTCAGCGGCTACAGCTGGGTCAAGGACGAGGTGCTTGTCCTGTCTTGGACGACAAGGCCGGAGGGTCTGAGTAGGGAACTGACAACGGTCTTCGACCGTGTCCTGCTGTTCGACTATCCATCCTCGGAGGAGCGACTGCAAGTCCTTGAGTCCGTTCTGGATGGGCGTTCCGACCTGGACCTCCCGGCGTTGGCGGAGCTGACCAGTGGATGGGGTTTCGCTGACATGGTGCATCTTGCAACAAGCCTTTATCTCTCTGGAAGCAAAGGCAATGAAAAGGTGTCAGGGTCGAATATGGAGGAGCTGGTGGGTGGAAGTGGGGTGACCCCCATGGGTGATGCACGGACCTTCAGAAGCGTGGTCTCTCGCATTCAGGGGATGGTTCCCACGGAAGAGGTGAAGCTGGAGTCTCTGTACCCCGACGACTTTCTCGACCAGCTCTACCTGATGGCGGTGGGCGACGACTACTCACGGACTCACAGAGTGATTGAGACCCTAAACGCGGGGACTCCGATTGGTCCATCAGACCGTGAATTCCTCAGCAAGTATCCGTTCTTGCTTGTGGGCACGCCAGAAGACCGGCTCACACGGATGCTCAGAGCCAAGAAGAGCAAAGACCGTCTGAGCAGAATCGTGGGACGATAGAACGAAGGGACGGACTCATGTCAGGCCGGCATGTCACTATTGCATCGGTGCGGCTGAAGAACTTCCTCTCCTTCTATGAGGGGCTAGTGGTACTCGACCCCGGCTTGAACGTGATTCTGGGTCCCAATGGCTCGGGCAAGACCTCGGTCTTCCATGCTGTGAAGTTCGCACTGGGCTCTAACCAACGTGAGAACAGATACGCAAAGTGGAGCGACTTCATACGTCATGGTGCATCCATGGCTGAGGTCGAAGTCACACTCATGGTCGACGGTAAAGCGACTCGATTCCTTCGAAAGATTGACCGCGACGGTATCCCGCGTGCCTACATGGACGGACGGAGGATCAAGGCTGCAGAGCACCGTGTCATCGTACAAGCACTTGGTCTCGATGTGGACAACACGCTGGTATTCATGCCACAGGAACGAATCAATGCTCTCAGAGACCTCAACCCTCTTGAGGTGCGAAAGCTGGTCGAAGAGGGGACGGGTCTAGCGGCTCTGAGGGACCGGATTGCCGCTCAGGAGGTTGAGGTCGCTCTGGACCGGCAGCGTCTGGAGTCGGCCGTCTCGGAGTCAGAACTCGTGAAGAGGGAACTGGACCTACTACAGAAGGACCTCGAGCGCCTCCAGAAGAAGCGTGAACTACAGAGAGAAGAACGAGCCCTCGGGATTGAAGTGAGATGGGCCTCGCTCGAAGACGTCCGCCAGCGTGCCAGCACGGTCAGGAGTGAGATGGCAGAAAGAGAGGCAGGACTGGTCTCGCTCGACGCGGAGCACAAAGCTGTTGGTGAGCAGGTAGCTGCCGCGGAACGGGCGACTGCAGCCCTTGAGACGAAGGCAGAGGAACTTCAGATGGAACTGGGAAAGATTGACGCCCGGCTCCAAGAGGAGGAACTGAAGCTCCAGAGGCTGCAGGACGACAGCAAGAAGGCAGTGGTGGAGGTTCGTCAGCTTGAGAAGGATGTGGTGAGCGCAAAGAGGCGACGAGAGAAGACGTCCCAAGACCTGGTCCGGGCGTCGAAGGCAAAGGAGCAGTATGAAGAGTCTGTGCGGCTGCTTCGTGCACAGACGGAGGAACTGGAGAAGGAGCGAGCGGAGATTGACGCAAAGCTCGAAGCCTTTGCAGAGTGGAACGCTCGGCGTGCTCAGGCCCACGGAGTGTACCGATCGTTGCAGGCCGAGGCGGAGGGCAAGGAAGTACTTCTCAGAAGTCTGAATGAGCGGCTACAGAACGAGCAGGCCGAGTACCAGAGCATCCAGACTCGCTGGGGCAACATCTGGTCTACTCTTGAATCGATGGATGAGAAGGAACTTGTAAAGAAGAAAGGTCATCTTGAAGCTCGACTCGCCGCTCTCAACGAGGAGCGATTCAGGGAGACGAGCCGTGCTTCCCAGATTCAGAAGGAGGTGGAGGAACTCAGAGGGCGCATATCCGAGTCATCCCGGCGAATTCCTGACACTGTCCGACAGCTGAGAGAAGCGATTGATGAACACAAGATTGGCAGCGCGGCTGGACCACTGATTGCACTGGTGGGGCAGGAGAGCCAGTACTCTGCTGCACTGGAGGGCGTCCTCTTCAACGATCTCGCCTTCGCCTTCATCGTGAAGGACAGTGCAGACTTCTCTCTGTTGGAGAAGCTGAGAAACAACCTCGAGTCCCCTTCTCCTCTCATTCTCGTCAGTCAAGATGTGGTCCTGCAGGAACGTCCCGTGCTTCCCCCCGCAAAAGGCGTGTTGGGGTGGTTGTGGGACCTCGTGGGGCTGGACGCTCCAACCACAGACATGTTTCGTAGAGCCATTGGCGACTTCGTCCTTGTAAGTGACTATCGCACGGCGTCACGTCTTGCACAGAAGGAAGGTCTTTCCGCGGTCACGCTCTCCGGCCAGGTAGTGCTGAGAGAGGGCGGACGGACAGTCAGTCATCCGGCGAGAACACCCACAGGGGTCCTGTCGACAGCACCACTCCAGAGTAGACTGTCGCGAGCCTTGAAAGAGCTGGAGGCGGCCAACAAGAAGGTCACTGAGCTGGTGACCCAGAGCGAACAGGTGACAAGGGAGCGTGAGGCAGTCCTCGACCTGATTAGTCAAATCACCCGCTGGAGTGGGACCTGGGAAAGACGAAAGCAGCTCCTTGACAGCATCCCCCAGTTGGAGGAGAGAGTTGCAGCAGTCGATGACGAACTCAAGTCCCTTCAGCAACGCCTTGGAAAGGCGGAGAGAGACCTCCGGTCACTGGATGCTTCTCAGCCGCCAGAACGCAGTAGACTCGTTGGGGAGCTGTCCGCTGTAAGAATGAAGCAACGAGGAGTCCAGTCAGATCTCTCGAAGGCAGAAGAGGCTCTCAGCTCAGCCGAGCGTGACGAGGTGACACTGCGGTCTGAGCTCAGGAGTATTGACGAGACCGTCACAGCGCTCAGCGACCGACTCGAGGAGCTGAGAGAGGAGCTCCGCTCTTCGAAGGATACGGCTTCTCTCATCCACCAGACAATTGAAACACTGCGTGACGGCCGGGAGGCAACGAAGAATGCCCATCAGGAGGTCAAGCTACAGATTCAGCGCTCACGAGAGACCGCGAAGGTTCTCACCAGTCGACTTGTGGAACTCAGTCTGTCCATGCGGGAGCGCCGACAACAGGCGAATCAAGCCCGGCGTCAGCTCAACGCACTTGAGCAGGAGGCTCGGGAATTAGAGGACTCGTTGAAGGGCGAGCCCAGACCCGACCGGGTTCGCGCGCTTGCCACGGTGCGCGACGAGCTGGTACGGGTTCGTCACCGGCTTGACGAATACCATGATGTGACGGAGGCTGTCGCTCAGACCGAGAGTGAGTTGAAGGGACGACTACAAGGGCTCGCTGCTCGTGTTGCAGAGTTGAGAGAAGAGCTCTCTGCCGCAGAGACCGCAGTGATGAACATCCGGTCTCAGTACCACCATGGGATGTATGATATTCTCTCGCGAGTCGAAGCGGAAGTAAACCGCGTCTTGAGCATTGTCAGTTTTGCGGCCAGTGTCAGGTTCGAGCTTGTTGAAACTGATGGCGAATACGGAGTGGAGTTTAAGACACGAATCAAGAGTGACCAGTTCTCGAAGATCAGTGCAGGGTCCGGTGGAGAGCGTTCCCTGATAGCTATTGCTCTGATACTGGCTCTGCAGCGATTCAGTGCGGCCCCGGTGTACGCTCTGGATGAGATTGACATCTTCCTGGATGCGACCAATACTGAGATGGTAAGTATGCTGCTTCATGACTCCTCAAGACGCAGCCAGTTCATCTTGTTCACGCCTGCCAAGAGCACTCACCTCCTGAAGCATGCCGACAGAAGAATTGGTATTGTCGCTCCAAGGGGTACAGAGCCCTCCGTGGTGATTGAGAGCCCGGAGTTTGCAGTCCAGTAGAGGGGAACGATACATGTCGACCATCGAGGAGCTGTCGCGAATGGTCCTTGAACTGGCGGAGTCAATCAGGACTGGCAAGACCGACGCCCTTGAGTATCGACTGACAGAGCACTATAGAGCCCTGTGCGAGTCGGCGGCGTGTGTCGACAGCAGAATCGACGTTGACGAGGTGCTCAACAGCATCCTTACTGCAAAGGTGACAAGGGTTGAGGAGATTGCCCGGGTAATAGGTACTCCCGAGGTCTATGTCAACCGTATCAAGGCTCTCTCTGCATCACAACTGGCCGGACTCATCGCATATCGTTCTCCTGTCGTCATGCACAGACTGGACCGAGAAGGGCTCGAACGGTCGCTTGAACGCCTGACTCAGCTCATTGATGCTCATGGCCGACCGAGACCAGCCGATCCCGTTCCATTGATGTCCGGTCTGCCCAACGACTTCAAGTTCACCTCAGAGGAGTCCGTCTTTCTCGCTGACCTAGAGGCCTTCAAGAAGAGAATACCTAAGGGAATGCGCCTCTCTGTCGCGGAAGTCGTGAAGAGCGATGACTTCGACGAGTTCCTTCGTCGATTCCTCTTCGTCATCGTTCTTGTCGCTCGAGGTATGGTTGACTATGACCCTGTGACCAAGACACTGAAGCGTGTCTAGTACATCATCCACTACGCTCAGGACGGAATTCGGATCGCACTCCCTTCTCGGAGACAGGCGGAGGTGCCATGCATGACAGTTTCTGATTCGCTCGAATCGTTCAACCAACACACGCACGAGCAGCCCCGACTTGATAGCCAGAGGACTTGAAGAAGGAGAGGTGTGGGCCGCGGTCCAGAAGAGAAGAGAAAGTAGGTATTCGCGTGGTTAGGAGGGGGATTAGGGAGATATGAAGTAGCTTCTGAACCTCAACCCACAATAGTGAATCCAACTCTTTGTTTTAAAAACGTTCGTGATTATGCATATAGTCGAACTCCACTCTCTCACAGGTTGAGGCTTGTTCAGGAGGTCAAGCGACTATCTGACAAGTGGTCCGTTTCTGTTTGTGGGTGTTCTGACCTCGTTCTGGTACGCTATCGCCTCTGCAAGCGGAGCGGTACTCGGTTTCTCATCACAGGTTGTGTCTTCTGACCGAGATGCTGGTGTGCGGAACCTACTGAGAGGATGCTCATGTAGTACTGCTGAGGTGAATGAGACCGTGCGCCAGACAGACCCGGAAACCAAGATGTCCCTCACTGATTCTGCGGGGACTCCCCAGACACGGGTACTAGTATCCCCACTCTTGTCCCAGTCTCTGTCGATACCAGCGCTGGCCGTATCGACTCAGGCGGTAGCTGCCGGCTTGCTCTTCAAGTATGCCCATGCCAATCATGCTCTGCAGCACACCATAGAGCTGTTCCTCTGAGGAACCTGTCAGTTCCCTTAGCCTTCCAAAGGTCAGTGCACCCTCTCGCTTCAGGATCTGCGCCACTTCGAACTTGCCGACCGCGCGGGTCTCTCCCCGGGTGATCACATGCCCGCAGACAGTGCAGAGCAGGTCTCCCTTGAGGTCGTCGCGCGCCACTTCGGAGCTACCACAGACTGGGCAGTTCGACTTTGCGAATCTGAGTGACCGTCTGTGTGACATCTATAACCACAAGAGCCCAGATAGATTCCAAGATAAAACTAGCGAACGGACAGCTACTCGGTCCGTGTTTCGTCAAGCCTTCTGAAGAAGGCATCGTAGTCAATCTCAAAGCCGACCCTGCTTCCCGGCCTGGTCTTCTGCCTCGTTGCATCAACTTCAAGATAGCCCTTCGACTCGAGCTCCCTTATGTCCTCGATGATTCCCCTGCGAGTCTTCTTTCTCAACTCTCGGACGCTATCAATCGCCACCCAACCCCCCTGCTGGTATGCCAGCGTGATGACCACCAGTAGCGTGGCAGCGAGGCGGTCAGGAAGGGTATGACTAGCCATGTCGCCATCCAACCTACCCACTGTTTCCACATAGAACACATGGTCTACCGGGTTGTGACGAATGGTCATGCCCATCAGGGCCAGTTGCCTCTGGAGTCCTGCAAGGTGACGAAAGAGTACGTGGCGGCCAAAGTCCTCAGGAAGACCGAGGGCGTCCAGCATGTCTTCCACTGCCGCTCCGATTGGTGTCCCTGTCCGTGTCAGGAGCCGCATGAGAACAGAATACTCGTTCATCAAGTAGTTGTATACTGCGAGATGTATAAATGAAGTGCCCGGGACTCGTGCTCAGCTCTTCCAAGCAGTTTCCAATCCATGACACCTGACGGTGGAAGCTGAGTTGATCCAGCTGCCTATGACATGGTATGAACGGTATAGTTGGCCCCTCCAGACCAACCATTCTCTCCTCTTCTGAACGCAACTGGCAGTCATATCTCCACCTGTCTATTTATGTCCTTTGGCTCAGTGTCCCGGATGGTCCTCGCATTCGCGACCGGGCTGGTGAGCGGGGAGTCGATGCTCTTGTGCGTCCCTCAGGCGCACGACGGTTGTGACATTGGAACAGGTGCCCAGCAGACACCTGTTATGCCTTCTGTCGGGCGGCGGTCCTCGGCGACGAGATATTCTTCCAGAACGAGCGTTCGCTCCGAACGTGTGTGGTCCGACTGAACCGGAGTGGTGTCCATGCAAGACACAAGTGCGAGATGCACCTGCCATTCTGTCCGCATAGCATAGACCGTGCAACTATCATTTGGTCGTGCATGCTGTCAGTGTTGGCATTTCGTTCAACCGGCAACGCTTAAAGGGGGTTGTTTTTCTCGCCCGGCCAAAGCCTAAGGGTATCTAGGCCGAGATAGGCATCATACCCCTGCCAGACGGACCTGATATCCAAGCTGGTGATAGATCAAGATGCAACTGTTTGACACATTCCTAAGCGCAATGACCCTTCCCGAGCAGCTCATGGTTCTCTCGGTTATTGGAGCTGCAATCGTGAGCTTAGTATATGCGTACTGGCTCTGGGTGGGGGTCAAAGCCAAAGAGACTGGTACCGAACAGATGAACTCGGTGTGGAGTGCAATCCGCGAGGGTGCTCTGTCTTACCTAAGGAAGCAGAGACGCTCCATCATCCCGATTCTGCTGGTCCTGACCATCATCCTCTTTCTGAGCGTCTATGCGGTGACTCCGACTCAGCAGGCAAGTGACCTGTTTGGTCCTGATGCTCCTTTCATGGTTGCAATGGGGCGGACGATTGCTTTCCTCATGGGTGGCACGTTCTCACTGCTTGTCGGACAGCTCGGCATGCGTGTCGCTATCAACTCAAGCGTTAGGGTGGCTCAGGCCACTCGAAGTAGTGGCGAGCGCGGTGAGAGATACAACAAAGCCCTTGAGATAGCATACCACGGAGGCACCTTCACTGGAATGCTCACAGATGGACTTGGTCTCATGGGTGGTACTACAATCTTCATTTTCTTTGGTGTCGCTGCCCCTGATGCACTTCTAGGATTCGGTCTTGGCGGCACACTCCTTGCTCTGTTCATGAGAGTCGGTGGTGGCATATATACCAAGGCGGCAGATGTCGGTGCTGACCTCGTGGGCAAGGTCGAACAGGGACTTCCCGAGGACGACCCAAGGAATGCTGCGGTCATTGCGGACCTTGTCGGTGACAACGTGGGTGACTGCGCAGGCATGGCGGCCGACATATTCGAGTCATATGAGGTCACCATCGTGTCGGCACTCATCATCGGTATCACAATTGCCTACAACACAGGAATGTCCTTCCTTGGTTGGATTGTCTTTCCTCTAGTGGTCCGCGGGGTTGGTGTCATCTCCTCCATGCTTGGGACATATGCAGTGGCACTCTGGGGCAAGTTCCTACAAAGAGAAGTGGGTGCAGAACATGCGATGTTCATGTCCTATGAGCTGTCCAGCGCGTTCACGATAGGTGTTTCTCTTCTCCTATCCTTCTTCTACATGAATGACATTCGATACGGAGTACTGATAGCCATCGGTGTCATGCTTGCCGTGTCCTTCAATCCAATCACGAGCTACTTCACCTCCACAGAGAAGCCCCCGGTAAAGGAGATCAAGAAATCGACCGACACCGGCACTGCAACACTGATTCTCTCTGGTTTGGCATCCGGCTACGAGTCGACTGTCGCAGCACTCCTTGCCATTGTCACGACATTCGTCATGGCTTGGATTCTATTCTTGGGTTCCGACCTGATTATGGTACTCTATGCCATCGCTCTTGTCGGTATTGGTATGCTGACCCACACTGGCAACAATGTGGCAATGGACTCCTATGGTCCGATCAGTGACAATGCGAACGGAATCGGCGAGCTGTCCCCAGGCGACTTTGACGACAGTGCGCGTCAGGTGATGGCCGACCTCGATGCGGTCGGTAACACAACGAAGGCGATTACCAAGGGAGTCGCCATTGCGTCCGCAGTCATTGCAGCAGTCAGTCTCTTCGACAGCTTTGTAGTGTCCGTGAACGAACGACTGGTTGCGATGGGTCAAGCGACCATTGAGCTACTTCTCTCCGACCCCATCATATTCTCTGGTCTCCTCATTGGTGCGGCGGTCCCGTGGCTATTCTCTGCGTTCAACATCAAGGCCGTTGCACGGGCGGCGGGCCAGATGGTAACCGAAGTGCGCCGGCAATTCCGCATTCCTGGCATACTTGAAGGCACACGGAAGCCTGACTATGACAAGGCTGTCGCAATCTCAACTAGCGCAGCACAGAAGGAGCTCGTCAGTCTGGCTGTGATGACGATCTCAATACCGCTGCTTGTCGGTGTGCTGCTGAACATTGAGGCTCTCGGCGGCTTCCTTGCAGGCATAATCGTCTCAGGCCAGCTGCTTGCGGTCTTCATGGCCAACACAGGTGCAGCATGGGACAATGCGAAGAAGTCAATCGAAGACGAGCCGCGTGATGCGGAAAAGAACCTTGGAAAGGGCTCGGAACGACACAAGGCCAGTGTTGTCGGAGACACAGTCGGAGACCCATTGAAGGACACAGCGGGACCTGCTCTCAACCCGATGATCAAGGTCATTAACCTCGTGTCCCTCATCGCAGCTCCGATACTTGTGACCTACCGCTTCGGGGCAGACATGGTCATCAACCTTGCTCTGGGTGTAATGGTCGTCCTGCTTCTGACTGTCGTAATATGGGCGGTCCGGAAGAGCACAAGGTCGTCTGACTTTGGGAAGTCCGCGGTCATGGAAGTTGAGCAGTAGGCGCTGATCAGCGTGAAGGCGGCGACACTCATGCCGCCTTCCGCCTCTCTTTCTTTGCATCTTGGTTCATTTCCTCCGTCATCTGTGCTGAAGACAGTACGTCCTGCAGACCGTACCATACTGAGCGACTGAGTCAGGCGTGGTGCTGAACTCCTGATTGGCGTTTTGGAGAAGCATCTACCAGCACTACTCTCCCTTGTTGCTTGCCTGTAGTGAGTTGAAGTGGTTTCGTCTGGCAAACGCTAATATGCCCTCTGAGGTACTGTTCATGTCAACCGACTAGAAAGGTTGTACAAGCGATGACCGTACTAGAATACAAAGACAATCAGTTTCGCGAGTGTTCAGGACAGCCCACCACAGACATCACTCTGAAGGTGGACGACATGCAGAAGAAGCTGATTCTCACCATACCCAGCAACGTGTCCATGATTGAGGCACGAGCTGCAGAGAGAAACGCAAGGTCGATTGAGAAGTCCGGTTTCCAGACTGCGAAGCAGGGGCGGATAGGCAGAGGCTACGAGCTTGTGGTTGAGGGTCACGGTGGTGCTCTCCCTGACAGGCTGAAACACTCGCCAAGAGAAGTCTACTGAGACTATCCTGAACAACTTTGTTCTCCCTATTCTACTTGAGAAAGATAGAATAGGGGTTTGTTGTCATACCGACTACAACATAGAGGAGTCTGGACTAGAATGTCGGGCGAGGATGTTCGCAGAATCATTGAAGAGGCGACCAAGGAGTCACTCAACCAGTCCTTCACTGAAGCTGGACGCAAGTTTGTAGAGGCTGCGATGGCCAGCGAGCAACGAGGTGACATGGATGGTGCTGGTCGGCTCTACGGTCAAGCGGCGGATGCGTTCCTGAAGGCGGCAGAGAAATACCGAGCCTCCAAGAGTTACAAGAACGCTGCGCTCAACATGTGCGCGGCGGGAGACCTGTACTCCGAGCTAGCTGAAGCAGAGTCCGCCATGAAGGCCTATCAGAGAGCGGCTGAAGACCTGTTCTCTGCATCGGATGAACACCTCATGTGGGGCGAAGAAGCGGAGACCAAGAAGGGAACCGCACTTGCGGTGGTAGCCTCGATGGTGTACATGATGATCGGCATGGAGTCCGAGGGTTTCAAGAGAGCGAAGGCCTTCACACTCAAGAACTCTTCGAAGCTGAGATATCCTGCTACAGTGAGGATAAGCGAGATACCACAGATGCTCGAAGGTGCCATCAGGTCAGTTGACATCTCTGCGTTCTCGTCTGCCGAGACGGCAGCAGTCACTGAGCTCAAGAGTGCCCTGATCAACGCTGGAGCCCAGGACTTTGTCAAGTATGTTGACAAGGGCCTTGACATGGTGAGGGAGATACTCCGCGGTCAGCTGAAGACTCCGAAGGTCACAACAAGACTGGAGTTGCCCATCGATGCGACATTCAAAGAGCCGTTCCCCGTCACAGTGCACATAATCAATGAAGGCGACGGCGATGCCCTGAATCTCTCTGTGGAGTGGTTCTTGGACGACGAACTTGTCTTCGTCACAGGTGAGAAGAAGCGTTCCTTCTCGAAGTTGCCGGCTGGGACTGAGTTCAGTCTCGAGATGAAGGCACGAGCTGCCAATCCCGACCTGATGGGAACCGCCGACTACCAGGTAATGCTCCGTGGTAGCTACCTCGACATGCTGAAGACCGAGTACACACTTCAAGCTGGACCGGGTAGTGTCATCGTTCGCGACTTCAAGATGACCGAGAAGCTCATGCACGACATCGATGTGAGTGATGGGCGTGTAGGTCTGCTGGGTCAGTCTGTCAGGTCGTCCAAATTGGAGAAGGCCCCGCTCCTCAGACTCCTGACCGGTCTTGAGTCATCACTTCTCAAGGCACGGGAAGAGATACGCGCCAAGGACCTCGACTCGGCACGAGCAAGAATCGGTGTAGTCAACGAAGTGATTGACACTATAGACTCACTTCTGGGAGATGACGCACTGGTTCGGGAGGCTATCGCTCAAAGGGATGCCGAGAAGAAGGCATACGCCCGTGCTCTCCTGACGCCTGTGCGAGAGACCCTCTCAAGAGCCATCAGTTCAAGAGAGGATGCGCTCAGGTCTGAGATTGCATCAAGCCTCACCAGATGGGATGCAGACGCTACGAACAAGATGCATCTTGCACAGGGAGCAAAGAGCGTGTCCACAGGTCTACAGGAAGTGACGAGAGAACTGGAATCGCTCTACGCGCAGCTTCCTGCGGCGTCAGGCACCGAGAGCCCTGAAGAGGCTGCCCGGCGCACGAAGATTCGCACATGGGTGGAGTCACTGAAGTCGAAGGTTGCTGCCATGCAGGTTCAGGCCGCTAGCATGTCATCAAACCAGGCGCTAGTTCCTGTGCCTCGTCCCTCAATCCCCGAGAGAATCGAGCTGGCTCTGCGAGTCCTGAGAGAAGTGAGTGATGAGGTCGGCAGAACCCTTGAGGCCAAGAGTGCAGAGCTTGGTGTGTAGCTCTGCTATCTCTTCCTCTCCATGAATGACTGAAGTCGGTCCATTGCCTCTGTGATTGTTTCAGGTGGCGGCAGATAGACACTCCTGAAGTGACCTGCACCGTACTTTGCGCAGAAGCCTGACCCGGGGACAAATACCACGCCAGTGTTGTTGAGCACGTCGAGCACAAACTCCGTGTCGTTCTTCCATCTGCCCTTGAGTTCAATCTTGGGCATGATGTAGAAGGCCGCCTGTGGAAGTCTTGTGGAGATCGAGTCAATAGAGTTCAGTCTCTTGTAGATGGTGTCCCGGCGTTCACGAAGACGTCGCATCACATCTGACAGATGTCGCCCGTCGCTTCTCAGAGCGGCTGCCGCTGCAACCTGCGCAGGGGCGTTGACGCATATTCTGACTCGGGCCTGACGAATCATGGCGTCACGAAGCGGCTCGAGTTCGTTCTTCGGCTGGTGGAAGTACACGTATCCGACACGCCAGCCCGGCGCCAAGTACACCTTGCTCACACCGTTGAAGCCTACGACCGGCACATCCTTGGCCACGCGTACCATCGGGGTCATGGGCTTGTCGAATGTGAGCTGGTCATAGATCTCGTCACTGATCAGTGGCAGACCGTGCTCTCCAGCAAGATTCACAATTGCACGCATGGTCTTCTCGTCGTAGACCGCACCTGTAGGATTGTTGGGATTGATGACGAGAATGCCGACGGTCTTGTCGCATATCTTCTTCCGCATGTCATCTATGTCAGGAGCCCAGTCCTCTTCTTCAATGGTCCTGTAGGTGACCGGTTCCCCTCCGAAGAAACTGATGTAGCTTATGTACGGAGGATATGAGGGACCGGGCACAAGCAACTGTGAGCCGTTCTCGATGAGTGAGCCTGCGAGAAACTGTATCGCCTCGGACACACCGCTGGTGACGATCATCGTGGAAGGGTCCACAGTGATACCGTTGACCCGTCTCTCCTTCTCGGCCGCTGCGTTCCGGAGCTCTTCTAGCCCTTCGGATGGTGAGTACCAGTTCGCACCGTCTCTTGTGGCAGTACAGAGGGCATCCACCATGAAGTCTGGTGTTCGCCAGTCGAATACGTTGGGGTCGCCGATATTCAAGTAGATGGGTGTCTTTCCCTTCTCCTTCTGGTACTTCTTCGCAGCAACCACTATGTCCCGTATGGCGTATTGAAGATTCGCAGCCCTAGCAGTTATTCTCATCTTCATCGGTGACTCGCCCGGAGCGAGACCCAAGTTGACGGGTATTTACGGTTTGTGGACTGAACGCCCTTGATTGTCAGTGAGCGGGACTGATGACGTATGTTGTCCAGTGGCAATACAGTTGTCAGAGGGACATGAGCAGACTCGGCTCTCAGTCACGACCGAGTCCCTATGTCCTGATAGGCTGGGCCTCATGCAAAACAGGACAGGGCACCGTCTGGTCTACAGAGTTGTGTCACTATGTACGTAGGAGGTCTCCTATCTCCTTCGCGTATTTCCGCATATGCGTGATTGACAGGCCCATGGATGTCAGGTCCTTCGCGGAACCCATGATGAGGAAGTCGCCTGCCTGGGAGAGCACGACGAAGCCTTTGCTACCCCTGATGATCACCTCGTATAGCTCGTCTAGGTCGAGCTTCTGAGCCGCCATCTCTCCCTGAACAAGCAGTGCCGCACTGACTGCCGCCATCAGGTCCGGGTCTGCATCGGACTCCTCCGTTGCGAAATAGGCCAGTTTGACTCCCTGCTTGCTGACCACTGCGATTGCATCGAGGTCCGTAAGATCAGTGAGCCCCATGAGCAGCTCCACAAGCTGTTTCTCCACTTTCGGGTCGAGGTTGGTAGACAATACGCGTTCCTCCGAGTCTGCAGAAGACATTCTGTGCTGATGTCCTTTAATACTTTGACTGCACAGACTGAGCGGATGAGAACCCGCCTCACTTCGCCACAAGCTTGCGTTTGGCTGGCTTCTTTCCTTCGGTGGTGGCACCTGTCGACTCGGTTTCCTCGAGTTCCGACCTGAAGAAGCTTATCAGGTCCCCCAGTCGCTCTCTCATCTCTGCCTTTATTGGGCTCAATATGGCGTCAGGAGTGCCCTTCAGAAGCTCTATTCCGAGTACGCGTCCATCCTTGACGATCACCCTCGGAATGAATCCTTCTGCCATGAAAGTGCCTTCTGGAGGATCGCGGACCTTCTCGAACCTTCGTTCTATCTTCTCCTGACCAAAGACCTTCACCTTGTGCTCGGCAACAGTGAAGATCTCGTTGTAGACAATCAGAAGTTCCCTCTGGTAGCCCTCCGGAGGGTCGGTGCGCTCAAGCTCCGCAATCATCTCACGAAGCTCTGGTGACATCTCAGCCGCTGAAGCAGGTGCAGCCTGAGCCGTTCGAGCTGTGGCTGCAGAAGCTGACGGTACGCTCGTGGACGTGACGGCAGTACGTACCGGTGGCGGCTGGGGTGGTTGAGTGGTTTCCGCGCTCCTGCTGGGTCCCGTCGAGGTGGCCTGAGGAGGCGACACAGTAGTAGCGGCGCGAGTTGTCGGAGGGGGAGTAGTGGTCGCCGTTGTGGTTTCTGGTGCTGACGTCGCTGCGGCTGCTGTCTTTGGGGTTGGTGGAGGAGTGCTTGTGGTTGCAGTCTGTCTGGGAGGAGTTGGTTGTCCGGGCTTCATCACTGGTGTCGCTGCTGTTGAACCGTCCAGTGCAGAGAAGAACGTAGGCGGCTCCTCGCCTTCGTCGACAGCCTTCACTTTGAAGTGAAATCCGTACTCTGTTCGAAGATTGGTGGCCACACGTGCTCCTACGAACTTCGCTCTGATGTTCGCCTGAGTGCCTTTCCATAGGTATATGCTCTTTGTCGCATCGTCTACAACACACAGGACTCTCGTCGAGTCTAGACTGTCCTTCGATAGCTCGACCGGTGTGAGTGTCCCATCTTCAGAAACTTCGTACCCGAGAACCATCTATCGTGCACCTGGGCCTGGGTCCTCACAAGATGCCAGTAGGCCAAGGAGAACTCCGTTTGGCTGAATCAGTCCATATCTTCTAGTGCTTATCCTTGTCGGTAGTATATTACTCTTTGCTGGATATGTGCAGGGATGCCAGTCCGGTCCAGTCTGCCCGCGGCACCTACTTGACCCAAGCAGGGAAGCCTTATCTTTCGGGTACCCCAACAGCGATTGGTGTTCAATCTGGTTAGTCACGAAGAGGCAGTCGCTGTCTACCGACAGCGGCTATCAGAAGGTCCTCGTCTGAAGCCCATCCATTACGTCATGGGCTTTGGCTTCTCCGCAGCACTGATGGGCGTCACCACCTTTGATCTGATGCTCTATGTCAATGTGGTCTTGGACCTCGGTCTGATGCTGTCGCAGATAGAATCATACACACTGCTGATGCTCTTCGTTTGGGCGGCGGTCTGCCCGCTGTCCGTGTGCGTGATGTACTTGGTGCGGCAAAGACCGAGCGTGATCTCACTACTTCTCCGTGTCCATCGTTTCTTGAAACGCGGGACTGGTGAGTACTTCCTCTGCCCTGAACCAGGTGGTAGTGACCTCCGACAGGTACTCAGAAGGTCTCTGTATGGCTCGGTCCTGGTATCAGGGATTGCGCTCACCGTTCTGAGCTTCCAGCTGATTGTCCCCTCGTCCAGTGAACAGGTAATGACCTTTGGAGCTGCAGTGATGGTTGTGAGTTTCATAGTCCTGCCACTGACTCTGATGGAGTTTTACTTCGGTCCGTGGCTCTTCAAGGACGCTGGTCTGTTTCACCTGGACTCACGAGACCGCTCTCTGAGTAATGTCGGTGATGACTTGGAGGACATGTTGGAGTTCTTCGCGGGCATCGACATATTGCTTGTGTGGCTGGAGATCACACTGAACACTAGTACTTGGGTCGCGCTCCTCATCATAGCCATAGTCCTAGGCCCTCTGTTTGCGATTATCATCAACTTCACTCTGGTCTTTACAATGATTGAGCGAGACGCGGTGACGTCGATGATCTCCTCGATAATGACCGACCATCAGATGGCCGACATTGTCCGTGACCCGGAGGGAATCCGGAAGAGGGTGCTTGCTCTAATAGACAAGAGGATGGTCATGCCTGCAGGAGAATCTGACGCACGAGAGGATTGCCATCTGAGTGAGACGGCGGTATCATGATGGCTTACTGACGACTCTCAACGACCCATCTCTTAGTTGTACGTTGACATGTGCGTCTTCGGAGAGATGCGGCAGTTCTCTCTGGGCCGTCAGACTCGTCACTCTGATGCCGTTGATGTCAAGCAGCGCACGAGTCATTCCTAGTCCACATGTCAGTGCAACGACTCTGGCTGGCAGTCCGTGTGGGTCGTCTCGGGCGGTGATTATCACGTCTTCAGGCTTGATGGTCACCGTCACTCTCGTTCCTACAGCTCCGCTGCCGATGGCTTGAAAGACCCCCCCGCATACTTCGACGCTCAATCGGCCATTCTTGTAATCCTCCAGCACAACCGCATCCAGCAGATTGCCTCTTCCGACGAAGGAGGCAACAAACGCACTCGAAGGCATGTCGTAAATCTGTCTGGGCGTGCCTGTCTGGAGGACAACCCCCTCGTTAAGGACTGCCACCCGGTCTGCGATGGCGAACGCCTCCTCTTGACTGTGGGTCACGTATACGGTCGTGACCCCTAGCCTCTTCTGTATTGATCTAATCTCGGACTGGAGCCTCTCTCGAAGGACCAAGTCAAGTGAGGACAGTGGCTCGTCCAGAAGCAGAAGACTTGGCCTTGTAGCAAGGGCTCTTGCGAGGGACACACGCTGCTGCTCGCCTCCGCTGAGCTCTCGTACCCGCCGACCGAGGAGATGTCTTATTTCAAGCATGTCGGAGAGTTCGAGCACACGTTCACGTATCTGTGACTCTGTCCATCCTGCAATGTCCGGACCGAATGCGATGTTCTCCATCACGGACATGTTGGGGAAGAGTGCATGCCACTGAAACACCATCCCAATCCCTCTGGCACGAGGAGGGACGCCCGCCATGTCTCTGCCATCAAACTTTACGTGTCCACTCTCTGCTGAGATGAAGCCCGCTATCATGCGCAGTGTTGTGGACTTTCCGGAACCGCTCGGGCCCAGCAGACACATGAGCTCACCATCCTCCACTGTCAGGTCGATGGGGCCTATTCGAGTCCCATCGGCGAACCTGCGAACCATCCCCTCGACCTCCACTCTCACCATTAGAAACGGCTCACCTTCTCGACCCCTGCGACTCTCTCAATCAATACGAACGCTGTAATGCAGCACATCACCAACACCAGAGCTGCTGCGCCTGCATGGACGAATTTGCGTACACCGAGATACTGATACACCGCAACGGACAGTGTGATGTTCTGCGGGAGTGCTATGAAGAGCGTGGCAGACATCTCTCCGATGGCCATGGCGAAAGCGAATGCGGCTCCCACGGCAATACCGGGTGCCAGTATGGGAAGTTCCACAAAGAACAGCTTCTGCAGCCGAGATGCGCCAAGGAGGTCAGCTTGGTCCATGATGTCTGGCTCCATTGCCAACAGCGCTATTTCTATCGACCTCGTCGTGAAGGGCAGACCCACAATTGTCTGGGCGAAGACTATCAGAAGCCAAGGGTTCTGGCCCAGACCTAGTGGTACTGCAATGGCCTGCATCAGACCGTAGGCGACCGTGATTGAGGACACTCCAAGCGGTAACATCACTAGTGCAGACGCGAGGGTGCCGGAGCGTGATGTCCTCCCCCTTCGCACATACGCAAGCGGGAATGCCAGCAGTACTGCGAACAGCGTGGAGATGGATGCATAGAACAGGGAGTTGATGAGCGGGAGCAGACCTCCTCCAGTACCGAACACCAGCAGATTCTGAAGCCCTTCGAGTGTATATGTCCTCCGGACTGAGTCGTACACTGCGGAGTGAAACGTTGAAACGACTGGACCAGCAACCAGCACGACTATCGCTGCTGAGTAGAGTACAACAAGCGTTCTCTGTGGTAGGGTCAAGTCTGACAGGTGCACGGTCCTGATTGAGCCCACAGTCATTGCCTGCTGCTCGTTCCTTGTCGCATAGGAATAGGCCACTGCGATGCTGGTGGTCACGAAAGCCTGCATCAGCACTAGCGCACTGGCCTCTGGATAGTCGAACGTTCTGAATGCGTTCCATATCTGAACCTCGACTGTCATGAAGTTGCCCTCTCCCAGTGCGAGCACAATGGGGAAAGACAGGAAACAGAATAGAAAGACTAGGAGTGAGGATGCCATGAGCGAGTGTGATATGTGTGGCAGTACTATCCGCCTAAGCCTCTGAAGTGGCGATGCGCCCAGTGCCTCAGCGACATCCTCCAGCTCGGGGGGCAACCTTTGAAGAGATGAGGAGATTACCAGCAGGACTATTGGGATGTTGTAGAAGGCGTGGGCGAGCACTATGCCAAGAGGACCTGATGCAAGGTTGATCACGGACGAAGTAGTGCCCAATATGGCCCCAAGAGCTGAGTCAACTATACCGTATGCTCCGAACATCCTGAGAAAGCCTATTACCACTGCAATCGGGGGCAGAACGAAGGGGACTATGATAGTTGCACGCACCAGCGACTTTGCGCGGAAGTCGAGACGAGCAAGGATGAACGCGCCCGGCAGGCCGATGGCAAGTGTGAGTGCTGTACTCACGAGTGCCTGAGCAAATGTGAACTGCAGGGTCCTGTGAGTTACAACTGACCCGAGGGTGTCTGTGAGTGATAATGGCCACTGTGGAACCAGCCCAGCAAAGGTCACGTACGCGACAGGATAGAGGATGAAGACGACCAACACGGTCAACGGGATGACTAGCACCCACTGTGCTGTATGTGTTGGTCGCAAGTGAATCAGCACACTCATTGAGTCATGATGATGTCCCACTCGTCGAGCCATTGAGTGAGGTTGGCACGTATCTCTGTCGCTGACAAGTACTGATTCAGGTCAGTGACATCCTCTGGGTGCAGCGCATATTGGAACGCTTCCGGCAGCGTGACCCCCGGACTGACAGGGAACATCCACTGGTTGAGTGCTATCTGCTGTTGTACCGGCAGAGTCAGGCAGTAGTCTACGAATGCCCTTGCCAGTCCCGGGTTCGGACCGTTCTTCACAACTCCAACTCCCTCGACCTGAAGCCAAGCGTAACTGCTGTTGTTGTATACAAACGGAGCGACTCCAATGTTGGGCGCTGACCCCGTGTAGTATGCGGAGTAGGCTGGGTCGGTGCCGTATGACACAAGCATATGTCTTGTTGGGTCGTCATCCCACTTGGACCATGCTTCTGACCAGCCCTGTTGAACGTCTATCTTTGATTTCACCTGAGTCCACCATTCAGTCCAATCCTTCCCAAGTATCTTTTCATATGCTGCAATCTGACTGAGCATGAAGGCCAGACCCGGGCTGCTCAGGTGTGGGTTCTCTGTCACGAGTGCAGACGCCATATCAGGAGCGGCCAGTGCTTCAAAGGTCAGGTTAGCAAGAACAGGGTGGGTTGTGGTGTTCATGTCGGCAAGAGAGTATACGACTGCAATTATGCCAAAGTCGAATGGAGTCAGATAGTGATCCGGACTCAGTGCGTTCACCAGTCTGGTGTCTATCAGCTCAACACCTGTCGCATTGTACGGTTCGAGGACTGCCCTTGCGGCCTCCTGCATCACAAGCACGTTGTCAATCCCTATCACGACGTCCGCCACCGGTTTCGAAGCCTCAGCATTCAAACGTGCCACAATGCCACTGGCATCCGTCTGCAGTCTGACTATCTCTATGTCCACCCCATGTGTCAGCTCAAATTGACCGAAGACGCGCTCATCGATTGTGCTCGGGTCGTCTCCCCATGCCATGAAGCTGTCATAGGTGTAGACATACATCTTGTGCTTGGGCCATGACCAGATTGCAAAACCGGCCACTGCAATTATGATCACTGCAACAATAGCCCCCACTGTGATCCGTGGGTCTCGTCTCTTGGTGTACTGTGGGATGCTCATGAACAGTCTCCTTATAAGGCCATTATACAACGGCCTTATGATACCAGACAGCGATATATACCTTTTCTTCAGGAGAGTAGCAGTTGTGAGACCTCCATGTGAGATTGTCCAGAAAGAACTCCTTCCCCTTGTGAGGTCATGCGTTGCCCGTGCTCTCAAGGACCATGGCCTCTCTCAGAATGAGATTGGGGCAAGGATGCGAGTGACACAGGCTGCTGTCAGCAAGTACCTTTCGGGCCCGCTTGCAGAAGGACCATTGTATGCAGAAGTCGAGGGGTTAATCGAGCAGGTCACGGAAGACCTGCTTGAGGGACGTCCCGAGTCCGATGTCATCGACCATCTGTGCCGGGTCTGCATGGAACTCAGGATTGGTTCCGTAGTGTGTCGCCGGCACAGGGAGACTCACAGGAGTCTGAAGGAGGAAGACTGTCAGGCTTGCGCGCAACTTCTCGGTGGCGAACGTGAGACGTTTCAGAGTCGATTCTCGCTGCTATCAGAGATGAGAGTGGCCATGGAGACCATCGAGGGTTGTTCTGTGTTCCATAGGCTCATTCCGGAAGTGCGGTCGAACTTGGTAGCATGTGACTCCAAGGCGAAGGAGTCGCGGGATGTCGTGGGGATACCGGGCAGGATTACCGTTGTTAGAGGTCGAGTACGAGCACTGGCATCACCTGAGTACGGTGCGTCAGGTCACACTGCCAAGATGCTACTGTGGGCCAGATCGTTCTATCCCCGTGTGCATGCATGTCTCGCGATAAGTGGCAAGGATGAGACTGTCAGAGCTGCACAGGACTCGGGTTTTCCAGTTGAGCGAATTGCGTCGCCGGCGGGTGCGGTGGAGGAGATAATCGAAGCTGCAAGACTGACAACAAACCGTCGTGCAGACTACACATCAGTGCATTTGCCGGGGGGACTGGGTATCGAACCCATACTGTACCTGTTCGGTCCCTCGGCCGTCGAGCTGGCGCAGCGGGCAGTGATCGTGGCCGAGAGGCTTAGCCAGTCCTAGTACTGGACGTGTTACAAGGTCTTATCTCACAATTGGTTCAGGGCTGAAGAGGATGCCCATGAAACCGTCACCTCAGATCCGGAATGGCCAGATGGATGACTGTAGGGACCTCCTGACAGTATATCAGACAACGAGACGACTGCGCATGGCGGACGCCACAGTGGAGGATGTGAAGACAGCTCACCGAGGGCCGCTCTTCAGAAAGTGGGGCTGGCTTGTGGCTTTGCAGGACGGACGCGCAATAGCTGAGATTGTCTTCCGGACTGAGAGGAGTGACGCATATGGCAAATTGGGAATCATCACAAGCATAGATGTGGACGTCAGGTATCAGAGAAGAGGCATTGGCTCCCTCCTGACCAAGGCCGCCGAGGAAGTTCTTAGAAGCAAGGGGGTGTCCCGTGTCCTTGTTGACTCCACTCCTGAGTCCTACAACTTCTGGATGCGGCAGGGGTACTTCAGCAGAGGCTCACTGTTTGAACTGAGTGCCGACTTACGGAGTCTGAGAAGAGGTGGTCCCAGAGCACTCAGCATGACGAGACTGGAGGATTCTGAGCGGTTGCCAGCGTGTCTGGAACTCCACAATCTCGCGCCTCCCGGCCTGCTGTCCAAGACAGCAGGAGCGATACTAGGAGGACGGTGCAGGGGGGAGGTCTTTGAGTTTCGTTACGAGGGTGAGCTCGTAGGCGCCGGTGCATTCGCGGTTGAAAACGATGACACGGCTTCATTTGTTGCGGATGCCTTTAATGGCGGGTCGGCTCAGTTGGGTTTCATTGCGTGTCGAACTGCGCGAGCTGCAAGTACGGCTGGAATCAGACGAGTCAGGACCGTTGTGTCACGAGATCTCATTCCTGAGTACGAGACACTTGCTAGTTGGACCGTCACGCCATCAAGCATCATGCCCGCCGTCAAGATTCTGTAGTCACTGCGGGTTCACGGGTCCCTCGACGAGCGGGAGAATCAGGTTGACGAATATCAGCGTCAGCCCGATTGCCCATATGCTTGCCAAGTTGAAGTGCCAGTACACCAGCGCCATTGATGTCACGCCGATGAGGTAGAACAATGCGAGCACCACTACTGCGAACACTAGGTCCACTATCAGTGTGGTGCGTAGTCCTTGTCCCTTCCGCCAGCGTAGGAGCGGTATTGCAAAGGCGACTCCCAGCAGAACCGCCAGGCTGAGGACTTCTTCGACTCTGATAGATGCGAAGCCGAACAGTCTCTTCGCCTCCGCGGTCAGGTTCTCATCGGTGACGACGACTACCTTCATCTCATGTTGCCACTTGGAGAATGCGCCGGTGTCGATATAGAATGTGAACTCACCGGGAGCAACTGTCTGATTGATGAGGCCCGGTACAGGAACCCCATCAACGAACACGGTCAAGTTGACCTGCTTCCATGTGCTCTCGATCTTGATGGTCACCGGAGCGTAACCCACTATGATGTCTTGGTCGGTCGAAACGAATGACACAGTCGGTACGCCATGATTGTTCACGACCAGCACCATGCGAACTGTGTAGTGATGACCGTATGCGTCGTATGCGATGAATGTAAAGTTGTGCTCACCCTCTGAGTACACAGTCGTATTGAGTGTGAAGGTCACAGTACCTGCAGAGAGTGTGATGTTCCGGACATCAAATGCCAACACATCGTCGACATATGCAGACAGGGTCACGTTAGGATAGGGCGTTGCCACATACATCTTGATCTCAGCATTTCCAGCTATTTCGCTGTATGATGTTATTCCCACCGTGCTGATTCTCACGTTATCAAGGAACGTGTAGTTGCGCGCGACGCTCGCAGTCAGTCCCTCAGGCGTAGTCACGACGATGTTGACCCTGTTGATTCCATTCTCGTAGAGACTGCCATTGATTGTGTAGTTGTTTACTCCTGTGAATATGAGCGTCTTGTTGTACTCTGGAAGGAGTCGTCCTGCAATGGAGATGTTCAGGTAGACTTGGGTATACGTCGATGTCACGTTCAGCGTAAGATTTGTCAGACCTGTGATGACACCATCTACCCCGGGTGCCACGATGGCCAGGGACGGCGATCCGTGGTTATTCACAAGAAACACCAAGTGGTAGGTCTCACGGTCGACCGGAGTGAAGGTCTCGTTCTCAAACAGGAAGGTGAAATTCAGGTTGCCTTCAGGAAGCTGAAGTGTGTCGACTGTGACGTTGACCACTCCGGTGCCAATCTCTGTACGGTTGTAAGGGGGGTATATGTCACCATTCACGAAGAGCGTGAGATTCACAGGCCCGTTGACTGAAGTCACATTGAGAGTCACGTTTACTGTGCCCATCAGTGTGCTCTGGTTGGAGGGTTGAATGAGCACTACGGACATATTCGGGGAGTCGTAACCAGCCAGTATGGGTTCACACGCTGGGCCGTCAATGACCACATCGCCAACTATGGTCAAGGGCTGGTAGGACTGAATGGCCCCGACGAAGACAAGCATAAGGAGTAGAGTTGCTAACAGACGGTTGCTCTTCATGTTGTTACCTTCCTGGGAACCAATGCTCTCCGAGGCGGGCGTCCCGCGCTCAGCGCGGGGGCCGTTTTAAAGATAGCGACAAAAAGAACCACGTACTGCATCTACACGACGGTACTACACCACAACGCTTTTCGTGTGCTTCAACTGGCGGAGTCTGATTTCAGTTGAAGAGGTCATGGGAATTCCCTTCGAAAGACGGCCGTTCAATCAGTGTGAGGGATGCGACCGCAAGGGATGCGCGGGACATGCACACCACCTTCTGTGATGTTGTCTGGGAGGGAAGGTGGCTTCCCACACTGCAACCGAACTCGACAGTTGCTGACTGGGTGACTTGGATTGAGGGTGCCCGAAGACGCGGTGACGTGATTCTGAAGGCGGAGGTCGAGGGACAGCATGCCGGACACCTGACTCTGCAGCCTGAGGAGTGGGCTGCATCGCGGCATGTGGCAAAGCTCGGCATAATCGTCCGCATGGACTACCGGAACATCGGAGTTGGGCGATCACTGATGCTTGCTGCGGAGCGAGCGGCACCGGAGGCTGGCTATGAGAAGATTGTTCTGAGCACATTTGCAGACAACTCGGCTGCCCAGCATCTCTATTCATCACTGGGCTACCGGACTGTCGGGACGAGGTTCAATCACTTCAAGATGGAGAAGGGCTTTATACACGAAGTGCTCTATGAGAAGGAGCTAAGTCATCCAATACCGTGACCGAAGAGGCCTCTCCGCATGTGGAAAGAGATTGTCGAGTATTTCGAGGACTCGCCTCAGAGACTAAGAGTGGCTCAGGCTATCATCAGGCATGGATTCAGGGTCGAGGCGCCCGGTGTGATAAAGTGCAGGGCCATAAGAGTCCCGTTGAAGGCCATAGGTGAGGCCCTCGGCATTGATCGCAGGACCGTACAGATGACTACTGAGAGGATATGTGCCAATAGTCGTCTAAGAGACTTCTTTTCCAGACTGGAACCTGCTGGCGTGTCACTCGAGAACGTGCGCAAGGTCCTCGGGTATGGTTGTGTTACCATCTATGTTGATGCGCCGGAGAACCCGGGAATCGTATCTGAAGTGACCACGACTATTGCGAGCCACAGGATTGCAATCCGACAGGTCATTGCAGAGGATGCAGCCATATACGAAGAGCCTTGCCTCAAGGTCCTTACGACTACCCCTCTGCCTGGAGAAGTGATACAGGAATTGACTGTCATATCGGGAGTCAAGAAGGTCATCATCGAGCAGTAGGGCTATCCTCTTGGAGCACATTGAAAAGGTCACTCTCAACTGACTCTGAAGGCGACTTGAGTGGACCAACACCAACCAGCACATCAGACGGTAGAGGACGTCCCACCTGATCGGGGAATGCGTAAGGGAGGTATGCATCAGGTTGTGATGCTGGCCTTCTCACTGGCAGTCCTCCAGGTCGGCTTTGGCATAGTCACTCCGATATTCCCCTTCTATGTCCTTGAGCTGGGGGTCGGAGGTGCTGAGCTTGGCGTTCTCGCCTCCTCATTCGCACTGACACGAATCGCGTTCTCAAGTCCGATGGGTGGGCTGTCTGACAATATGGGACGCAAACCGGTCCTGTTGATGTCTCTGCTCGGTTTTGCATTTGCCAATGTGGCCTATGCGTTCGCTCAGGACATATTCATCATGATCGCCGCCAGAGCTCTTGAGGGGGCGGTTTCCGCTGGCTTCTTTCCTGCAGCCAACGCGTTCGTGTCGGACATGACGACGCCCGAGAACCGCGGTACTGCGATGGGCTATCTCAGCATGGGCAACATGGTGGGTTTCGTAGTTGGTCCCACCGTTGGAGGTGTTCTTGCCCAGCTGTTGGGCATACGCCTTCCGTTCATTGTCGCCGCTGTCGCTTCGCTCGGTACGCTTCTCTCCATCTACATCCTTGTAGGAGAGCCAGAGGTGAAGACATCGTGGAGAGAGCAGACTCGGGGCGCACGCGCGTCTCTGAGGAGCGTACTCTCAAGGCATCCAAAGGCATACTTGGCTCTTGGAGTGTCCACGTTCGCTGACATGTTCGCTATAGGCATACTGGAGGTCGCCTTCATGCTGGACGCTGTAAAGAGGTTCAGCCTTCAACCGATTGACATAGGAGTGTTCTTTGGCCTCATAGGGGTCATTGTCATAGTCGGAAGCGTGGCCTTTGGCAAGACATCGGATGTCTATGGGCGCAAGTTGCTGATTGTTCTGGGTACGACACTGGTCACGATCTCGATGGTACTGTTCATCGTCTCTGCTGATATCAGAGGCATTCTCATAGGAGGTGGTGTTCTCGCGACGGGAATGTCCATGCGTGGGCCATCCAATCAGGCGCTGATTGGCGACCTGACAGAGAAACAGGCATATGGCAATGTCATGGGACTCTATGGAGCGGTTACGAACTCAGCCTATGCAGTCAGTCCACTCTTGGCCGGCGTGCTTCTCGACCGAGATGGGACCAGTTACTCCGCGTTACTACTGGGCGCATCTGTATCTCTCCTGGGAGTACTGACGACATCGCTCCTTTTGCCTCGGCGGGTCGTCAGTCAGAGCAGTCAGACGAATGTGGCTGCAGTGTAAGCAACGACACTATGGTAGTCCTTTGTGACCTCACCTGATGATGTGTACTTGAGCACATTGAATGATGTGGCTTCCCGTCGCTTTGCAAAGACGAGCGCAGCCGCAATAGGCCCTGCGCCACATATGCTGATGCGGTGTCCCTGCACAAAGTCGAGGAACCCCTTGGGGTCCATCATCTCAAGATACTCCATCGCCTGATTGTCCTTGCGCTTGGCCGCATCAGCAGACTCGAAGTGCGTGAAGTCCGAACTTGCAATGACAAGGATGTCGTTCTCCTCGGCTATGTCTGCGACAGTGTTACCAATAGACTCGCAGACTCTGTAGCTCTGGTCGCTGATGCATATCGGAACAAATCCCACCTCTGGCCCGAAGATGTACTGGAGGAATGGGATTTGAACTTCAATCGAGTGCTCGTTGCTGTGAGCGATACAGTCGGACTTGGCAAGGTCGCTTCTTCGAATGATCTCAGTTCCAATCTCCCTGTCATACTTGGCAACACCAAGAGGTGTCTCCCAGTCATCCTCACACACCGCAACTCTTGCACCCCAGCCGTGATGGTTTGGACCGAACAGGACTATGTGCTCAGGTCGCCCGTCCTCAAATACCCCAAGATATGCGTGGGCTGCCACGGCACCCGAGTACATGTAGCCTGCGTGTGGCGATATGACCGACTTCACCGACCTTGCAGTTCCCGGAGAACCCTCCGGCAATCGACCGGGTCCGGGTGCCTTCAGAAAACAGTCTTCAATCCGCTGCCTGAGAAGGCTATTCTTGCCTTCATAGAAAGACCCTGCTACGACCGGCATCCTGACCATAAGACCATCCCTTGCCTTATTACAGATGACAGCATCTGAGAAAAGCGTTTTGTCCCCTCAGTCAGAGCTCTGGTTTCTCTCTATCCCTATTCACTTCCGTCTCATTGCTTTGAGGACCTTCTTCAGGTCTGCAATCTTGACCAGTTGTGTCTCCTTTGTCGTCATGTCACGAACGCTGACCTCGTCGTTCTCGAGGTCACGCGGACCCACAATGATGACCGAGCATGCCTTCTTTGAGTCCGCCACTTCAAGGAGCTTCTTCAATGGTCGCTCTAGTAGGTCCACTTCTGCAGTGAATCCGGCTCTGACGAGGTCTGAACGTATTCTCATCGCATATTTCATCATGGGCTGCTTGATGGGCGCAACGTAGGCATCGAGTTCACTGGTCATGAGTTCTGCCCGCTTCTGTGCGATCACCAGATCAATCATCCTGCTGATTCCGAGCGACATCCCTGTGGCTGGCATCGGTTGGCTTCCAAGCTTCTCGATGAGGGTGTCATAGCGTCCTCCTCCGAGAATGGAGCCAACATCCGGCTCTCCAGCGTACTTGCCCTCGAACACAGGACCTGTGTAGTAGTCCAGTCCTCTGGCAAGCGACATGTCGAACAGGATTGACCGGTCAACCCCACACTCGGAGAACACATCAGCCATGAACTGGAGCTCGTCCACTCCCTGTGTGCCGGTCTCAGAGCCTGCCAACAGAGAGCGAAACTCGCTCAGTACGCTGCTGTCCCCGCGAAGCATAATGGCGTCGAGAAGGAACTGACTACTGTCGCTACTGACACCGCGGTCCTTCAGTTCCTCTGTGACTCCATCCTGACCAATCTTATCCAGCTTGTCAATTGCCCTGAAACACTCGTGGGCCAGCTCATCCTTGACACCCGCCTTCTCGACCAGTCCTCGCAACACCTTTCGGTTGTTGATTCTCACTGCATACCCACTACCAAAGACCCTTCTGAGAAACTCGAGTGCCACAAGGACGACCTCTGCGTCTGCCGCAGGACTGCTCGCTCCTATGATGTCTGCGTCCGCCTGTGTGAACTCTCTGTAGCGTCCAGCCTGAGGACGGTCGTATCTCCAAGCCTTCCCGATAGCATATCTCTTGAAGGGCTTCGGCAGCTGCGGATTGGTCGCAACAATCCTCGCCAGTGGGACGGTAAGGTCAAAACGGAGCCCAACATCACGGTCACCCTTGTCCTTGAACTTGAAAGTCTCGGCTTCAACGTCCTCTCCTCCCTTCGCTGCAAGTGTCTCCCATAGTTCCACTACAGGGGAATCAAGCGGCTCGTATCCAAAGAGCTGAAACACCTCTTCCGCCGTGTTGGCGAGGTATTGGCTCGCTCGCATCTCCGGACCAATCAGATCGCGCATACCCCGGACTGTCCTAAGGTCTGTCAGCGGGAAAACCTCCTCTGGTATAGGTGAGCCGGCTCTGCTAACGTGCACCTACTGAATGAGTCATAGAACAAGATGAACGAATGCACCAGCCTTCATGCCGTCACCATCAGCGATTTCGACTAGGTCGATGTTTAAAGGTTTTGCCTCACTCCGCTCTAGAGGTCCGGGAGTGGGATGGCACCAGCAAGAATCAGTGAAACGTAGAAGACCAAGCCGACTGCCATAATCAGAGCGTCTTTCGCAACCCGTTCCATAAGTTCACCCTTGTTGTCGGCAAGGTAGACGTAGAACACCTTGTTCATCACCGAGGTGGCAGTTGCAAGCGTCGCTGCGAGCACAGTCACTGAGAGGGAGATGGTCCCTGCGGAGTAGAGCGGAACAACAGCCGCTACAACTGCTCCTGCAGACGCGATTCCACCAATCATTGCGGCGAAAAGGACACCCTGGTCGTTGAAGAGCATCTGAAGGACGAGAGACGTGAGGGACACTAGGGTGAACAGTGTAGCAAACCTGACAGCTGCACCTAACTCAAAGGGCGAGACGAGTTTCATGTCTATCTCGCCCTCGTGGTGCATCTCCGCATACCTTCTCTCCCTCGCCAGTCTGAATAGACCCATGAACACAAGAATGGCCAATGGGACCATGTAGTACTGAAAGACCCGCAGTGTGGGATCGAGCAACACAACGAGAAGCGTGTTTCGCAATACCATGGCCAGATTCGCGAATATGGCCCCCAGTGATATTCGACCCGGGTTGGCGTGCTTGGTCGCAACATGGAACTCCGCAAGACTTGTGACCGTGGCCTCGCTGTTTGCAAGCCCGCCAAAGAAGCCGAAGAAGTACGGTCCTCGGTTCTTGTACTTCTTCACAAGTATGTAGTTCGCGAAACTGATGCCAAGCAGAAGCACAATGAGTATGTATGTCTGGAAGACTGGAAATGAGATGCCAAGTATCGAGATGGACTGCGGCATCAGGGGCCAGAGGAACAGTATGAGTACGGCCAATTCAACGGCACTAATCATCTCCTCCTTCGTTATCACGGCGACTGCAGCTGAGACCTCCTCCTTGAAGCCCAGTACTAGGAACACCATGAATGAGACGGTCATTGACAGGGTTGCCAGTGGTCCAACCAGCTGCGGGGCTGTCACAGGCTTGTCGAGTCCCACGAGGGCTCCCAGTATGAATACCAGTCCGAAAGCTATCGAGGTCGTGAGGCCCTTTCTGGTAGTTCGGAATACCTTGTGCACCACTTGCGTGGACACAAAGATGGCGGAGATGCATGCCGCATAGATCATGATTATTGGATTCGCCGACACTGTGAAGGAGTATGCAGCCAGCATGCCGAACAGGCTGTGCAGACCGAACGACCTCACCCCGATTCCCTCTCCCTCGGTCATTCGCTTCTGGCGCTCTAGCCCTATTAGTGCCCCTACAGCGAAACCTAGGAGGCATCGTATTATCACGTCCGGGCTGGAGAACACACTCTGCATACGGTATCACATTCTGGAAACGTCCATTGTCCTCAACGCCCATTTAGAGATTTTGCTGTTCACAGTGGGACACGAAAAAGAGAAGAGAGCTGGGCACTAGCCCAGCTTGGTGTTCTTCAGCAGAATTGAGAGTGGAATGTCAGCATACTCACCTGTTGGTAGAGTTCGCCTGACCGTCATCGGCAGTACTCCCGCCTTCATTTCCGCCTCTGCAAACCCGAAGAGCTCCCTTGTCTTCCCTTCCATGGGTATGAGCGTTGGAGCGCCCATTGAGACCTGCAAGGCTCGAGCGCCAATCACCCTGGCCTTCTCATACTTGGTCAGCCACTTGGGACCAATCGGCACTCCCATTGCCTTGTTGTCCGTCTCAATCCCTGACTCTACGGACACCTTCTCCTCCACCCTTCGGACAACCTCAAGTGGAGGTAGCTTGACCCTCTCGGGCTCTGCTTCGGAGCTCTTCTTCTTCTTCTTCTTGTCAGACGGCTCGTCCGACACCTTCTCATCCAGAAGGGCCTTTGCTGCCGAGATCATGCCTTCAGCCTTGGCCTGGCTCAGACCTGAGACTGTTTCAGCCAGTACTGCGGCATCCGCTTCGGCAACCTTGGCTACGGTATCATAACCTGCAGCTGCAAGTTTCTCTGCGGTCTTCTGTCCGACGTTGGGAATCCGAGTGAGGGCGGTAACTGGCTTCCGCTCTGGTTCTTCATCCTCAACGAAGTCACTTGGGTCGGGTGCATCTGACATCTGTTGAACACCTGTGTAGACACTACTCTGATTCTGGTCTAGTCTTCGTCATGATCGCCGCCGTCTTCTCCGCTCGGGGGCGCGCCACTCGGGCCCTTGCCGCCCTTGGAGCTGATGACGTCGTCAATCTTGAGAATCATCTGTGAGGCTTCCGCGGCCGAACGTATGATCTGCCTCTTTACCACCGCAGGCTCGACAACTCTGCTCTTCTTCATGTCTGCGACCTTGCCCTTCTCAATGTCAACTCCAAAGGTGAACTTCCCTTCGGTCTGGGCATTTCGCAGAGCGACGAGGATGTCTATCGAGTCCAGTCCGGCGTTCTCCGCAAGTGCTGCAGGAATGGCCTCAAGACTGTCTGCGAAGGCATTGACTGCATACTGTTCGCGACCCTCGAGGGTTGCGGAGTACTGCCTGAGCCTGTATGCGATGGCCGCCTCAGGGGCACCGCCTCCATAGACTATCTGGGGCGTCTGGACAACGTCCTTGACCACGTACAATGCATCGTTGAGTGCGCGGTCGACCTCGTCCGCAATGTGCTCGGTGCCGCCCCGGACCATGATTGTCACAGCTGAGGTCTTGGGCGTGCCTTCGACGAAGAGCATCTTGTCCTTGCCAACCTGTCGCTCTTCGACGAGCTTTGCGTGTCCCAGGTCCGCCTTCGTGAGGTTCTGAATCTTGGACACTATGGTGGCTCCGGTCGTCTTGTGCAGTCGCTCAACATCTGACTTCTTGATACGTCTCACTGCGAGTATTCCGTGCTTGGCCAAGAAGTGTTGAGCCACGTCGTCAATCCCTTTCTGAGCAATGACAACATTGGCTCCAGACTCCACAATTTTGTCAACCATCCCCTTCAGCATTCGGGTCTCCTCGTCGAGGAAGCTCTGCATTCCAAGCGGGTCAGTGATCGAGATCTTCGCAGTGAACTCGGTCTTGGTGACCTCAAGTGGACACTCTAGCAGAGCAATCTTGGCTCCTTCGACGCGCTTCGGCATTCCCGGATGCACGACCTCCTTGTCCAGGACAACGCCCCTTACGAGCTCGGTCATGTCTACATTCATGCCTTCCTGCTTCTGGCGTGGGATGCTGTCCATGTCGATCGTCTCGCCGGGCTTGAGGTCCTTTGCAACCGAGAGGACCGCCTCGACGACCACGTCTGCCAGATGGTCTCTTGAACCAGAGACGAACTTGCTGCACATCGCCGTCCTTGCAATGTCTTTCAGTATCTTCTTGTACTCGGCGCTGGCGGCAGGGTCAACCGTCTCCGCTATCTCATCAATGATACTGATGGCCTTCTCCGACGCCTTCCTGTAACCAGTGATGATTGTCGTCGGGTGTATCTTCTGGTCGAGCAGCTCCTCGGCTCTCTTGAGGAGCTCTCCAGTGAGAACTGTAGCCGTCGTGGTCCCATCGCCCACCTCCATGTCCACAGTCTTGGCCACTTCAATGACCATCTTGGCTGCAGGGTGTGCGACGTCCATCTCCTTCAGGATAGTTGCACCATCGTTGCTGACAGTGACATCTCCAAAGGAGTCCACAAGCATCTTGTCCATGCCTTTTGGTCCAAGAGCTGACTTCACGGCCTCAGCAATCACCGTCGCGGCCATGATGTTGTTTCTCTGAGCATCACGACCACGAGTTCTCTCTGTGCCTTCCTTGAGCACAATGACGGGTATCTGCTGCTGACTCATTGTAGTTTCCTCCACCTAGTCCGGAGTCATGCCGAACTAGTCCAATAAAACTGTGCATGGACTTCGGCCTTGTGCATTTAAAGCTTGTCTTCCGCACGCTGTCTTGGACCGTCAGACTGAACCCGCCGCGCCGGCGTGAGGATAAAAACCTTTTCAGCATGACAATGAACGACTTGGGCTGCGTTGCGAGTAGATGGACTGAAGAGAAAGCCCAGGTGCGTACCGCAGAGTACGTCATCATCTCTTTGTAGCCGGGCGAAGACCGCAGAGCGGACTGGCAGCGATGTACTTGTTATCATGGCCCATTTCTGCTTGCCGGGACTGCGACGACACCACCTAGAAGTCATCAGTTGGCATGCCCAGAGGTCAATCAGAATACGACCTCAGCATGACCACATTGGCCCCGGTCGGTACGCCGATGGCCTTTGCGATGTTTGGACACTTGGCCCTTGTGATGTAGAAGCAGTCGGTGCGAAACTCGTCCTGAATCTCCGGAAAGGTCTCTATGTTGGCTTGACCCTTGGACACTGCAAACTCCGAGGCCTTGACCGCATCCATGAACTCTTCGCTGACCAAGTCCTTTGGTACGCCATGCGCCCAAGCACCAGAAGACATGACCTCAGCAAGGCTGGGAATCTCCGTGCCGGCGACATCCGCCTCCGTTGCGTCGTTGATGATCGGTCGGGCCTTTACAACATAGACCACTCGCCACCCCATCTCATTAAACAGCCGCAACAAAGGCACGTCGAATATGACCTCTCCTGCGTTGTCAGCAAGATACAGTACCTGACCAGTCTTGCTTCTGAGTCTGTCCCAGAGTCGCTGTGAGTGGTCAGGAACAAAGCCCTCTGCGAGTATCCTTGCAAAGTCATCCGCGAGGCACTCCAGCTTCGGCTCATGCGCCGCGGTATTGAAGTCAATCAGATTGCCGACGATGGACGCGGCAAGTGCGTGTCTCAGTCGCACATATCCGCTCGTGCCGCTGACAATCCTGTCGACCTCAGCGAACGCTCTGCTGGCCGCGTCAGTGCTATTACGCTTTAGCACCTCATAGGGGTCTTCCGCCGCCGTACTGGCATAGAGCTCGTGATACAGACCGACCGAGAGCGGATGGGGCTTGGTTCGTCGCGCATAACCCTCTGAGACCCGCTTGAACGCGAGAGATAGCAGCTCGAACTGTTTCTGTCTGTTGCTGGTGAGGAGTGGAATCATGATGCCTAGGCTGCGTGCTATGCAGACTGAGCACGCCGGAGTGAGGGGGACCTCCACCGGTTCAGGCTTCATGATAGGGACTCTCCCTGAGTTCTCGGGCGCTTCTGACCATCAGGTATGCGTCTTCACCATCACGGTAGTAGCCCTTGAGGACACGTCGTATCTGGAATCCGAGATGCTCATACACAAGGATTGCCGCTTCATTCGTCTTCCTGACCTCAAGAAAGAACTCCTGTGCTCCATAACTTATCATGCCCTTCATGGCGGCTTCGACCAGAGCTGAGCCGACTCCCTTTCTGCGTTGTCCGGGCAACACAGCCACAGAGACGACATGGCCCTTCTTGACCGGTGCAATACCGAAGCTTGACACACCTCTCTCTATGCGGCACATGATGTAGCCAATGATACCGCTTGCGTTCTCGGCCACAAGGAACGCCAAGGGTGCGTGGTAGTAGAGACCAAGGAAGAACTGGTCTGGGTAGTTTTCTGGTAGACACACGCGGTTGATCTCAACGACAGAAGCCAGGTCCTCCTTTGAGAAGTTCCGTATTGTGTACTCGCTCATGGCGACAGTTCCCCGCCGAGATGCGCTGACTCTCAGCAATTCTTGGTTCTTTTATCGGTTTTGTAGCTGACTAGGTCCGATATGTCCCCTTCCAAGTACTGACGCAAGAGATGCCATCATCTGCTGACCAGAGGTGTGTAACAGTCGCCCTTCCATGCGCGAGTATCAAGATGCTTCACCACGAAAGACAGTCCGGGCGATATGACTTCGCTCGTGCAGGAGGTCAGCTTCTGCCGGTGATGATGAGCATCAATCTCGATAAGCTAATAAAATCAGTGACATGAGAAACCACTCCTATGACCGCGATTCTTATCGGCGGAACCCCGGGCACGGGCAAGTCCGCGGTCGCCAAGATCCTCGGCTCGCTTCTCTCGTGTGAGGTCGTTTCGCTCACCGACCTCGCAATCAAGAAGGGATGCATAAGTGCACACGATGCAGCGCGGGATACTGACATCCTCGATGAGGACTGCCTTGTTGAGGTCTTGTGTGACATACTTGATGACAAGCGCCGCAGGCTGATCGTCGAAGGTCACTACATCGACCTTGTACCCTTTGACCGCGTGGACTATGCAATAGTGCTTCGGACCCATCCAGAGAAGCTCCGCAGCCGTCTGACCGAGCGAGGCTACTCTGAAGCCAAGGTCAAGGAGAACGTCGAGGCGGAAGTCATAGGTGTGTGCCAGCTGGACGCGCTCGACTCGTTTGGCGAAGACAAGGTAGTAGAGATTGATACAACTGACATGGAACCACACGAAGTTGCGGAGGCGATTGTGCAGGTGACGCGGGGCAGGAAGACTCCCCGGCACCGCTACGACTGGATGGAACTCCTTGAGAAGGAGGGGCGGCTCGACGAGTTCTTGCCTCCGGACTGAGAGGCACCGTTCACTCACGCTCGCGCATTACGACCGCCAGCAGTGTCAGTGCTGCAGCAACTATCATTACCAGTGGGGTGCCCGTGGCATACACGGTCTCCTCGGGCACGGCAGCCTGAGCGAAGGAGATGAGGAAATAGACCGTGCCTCCGGACATCGCCATTAGTGCACCTGGAATCAGAGACAGGAAAGTGGCACGAGGGTCTCTGTATGCCATGCAACCGAGCACGACCATCATGACTCCTGCCACGACTGGGAGGATGAAGAACACATTGCCGGGCTGCTTCTCAAGACAGACTTGGATGAATGTGTCGAATCCAACGGATGCACTGTGAACCATAACGGGAAGGAACTCCGTCCACGCCGAGATCACCCCGTTCAGCACGAGGACTATTGCGGGCCACCTGTATCTCAGTAGTCCCAGTTGCTTCTTGCGAAGTTGCTTCTTGAGTTCCTGCGCCTTCCGAATGCGTTCCTCCTGCTTTGCCCGTTCGATGTCGCGCTCTCTCTGTGTCAGACCATCGTCGGACTCCTCCTGTTGGTCAGACTCGACCGCCGCCAGTATGGCGTCTCTGACCTTCTCGGGCTCGGGGTCTGTTGCTTTCCGCTCTTCGTCCATAGTGGTTCACCAGCGTCTTTACGCCTCGACATATAAGCCTCCGCATCTACGAAGCCTGCATACGGGGACTCCGGCAGACCGCCACAACATCTGGCATGGAGAAGACTCTATCGACATGTCGTAGAGTGTCATGATGATGCAACGCCCTCGGGAGCGCATCGGGCTCCTCTGCGTGTTCGGTCACCAGACCTTCGAGTGCTAATGCGAGGTCGGCGTCCTCAGACAGGTAGGTCTCATATACCAGCGCATCAGCGACCTTCACAGCATGCACGAATTCCGAGTGCGCGTGGGGGTCATGCGAACCATTGACAGATGGTGCAAGAGTGCTAAGATAGTCAAATAGGCCTTCGAACACCGACGGCGTGCGCGGGTAGACGATGGGCAGCTCTTCCATGATGCCAGTGTTCAGACATGTGGTCAACTGCGAGTAGTTTGTGAGGTATCTCACACAGATGTACCGTATCATGAGCGAGTTCAAGATCACCCCGATGACCTTCGGGTTCATGCTGTCTTTGAGTTCAATTCGGACCACCCCTCCTCCGTGGAGTGTGCCGCGAGGCTTCATGACCACTCTTGGAAATGGGAGGTTCTTCGTGGCCACCAAGAACTGGGTGTTGAATGACTCGACAAGAATCCTGTTGTCAGTGAACGTCTCATCTGCGTACCTAAGGTGTTTCGGGTCTATCCAGTACTGCTTGATGCTGCGGCCTGTTGTGGCATAGTCCGTGCAGAATCGGTCTGTCCTCCGATTGCTTGTATGCGCTCTTGGAAGGTCGCTCCCTCGAGTGGCAGACAAGACACCTCTCCTGCCTCTCGCCTCGACCTCTTCCAGCAGCGAGTCCCTGTAGAGAGAGATGATTCCTCCACCTGAGGACTCTATCCTGACAGCGCCGTCCCTTGAGATGTCTGGTCTCTTGCTTGTCACAGTGGCCATGCCGCCCCCACTCTGCGTCTTCTCAGCGATGATGCTCACCATCTCCAGAGTGACGCCTCTGAATGGACTTCCCTCGTCAACAATCTCTCTGATGCTGGCCTTCTCGCGCAAGAGCTGTCGCACACCAGAGAACTGGGCGGTTCGAAGAACGCTGTTTGGCAGCAGCAGACCAATCCAGCCTCCGTCTGACGCCAACATGAGCGTTCGAGCAACGAAGAGCGCGGCGCAGTTCCAAGTGCCCTGACCGCGCTCTATAGTCTCTGCGGGATAGGTCTTACGAATCAGTCGTTTCTCTTCCTGCGACACAATGTTACCATAGGGGGGGTTGCCAACTATCACATCGAAACCACTGGGCTGCCTATTGAATACACCCGGGAATGACAGTGTCCAGTGGAACGTCTGTGGACGCGCGAGGTCTTGCCTGTCCAAACGGAGTGAGTCGAAGGAGTGAACGGGACTGCCGGGTGCGAGGCCAATCAGACTGTTTCCCAGGCGTAGTGAGTCGACGGAGATGTCACCTGGTGACCGAGTCCGACCTGATTCACCGGCCGCGCACCACCAGCGGAGCAGAGTCGCGCATGTGCGCAATGCTTGATCTGACAGGTCAACCCCATGGAGGTTGTTGACGACAATCCGCGTTCGACGTTCACTGTCGCTCTCCCTCCCTTCGAGGACTGTGTACAGACCGTCCAACCAGTTGGCTGCTGCCAGCAAGAACGCTCCCGCACCCATTGCAGGGTCAAGTATGCGAAGGTCTCTCAGAAGGGCCATGAGAGTCTTCCTCTGAGTCGCTGTCATGACATGATTTCGGATGGGTTCTGATGCGGGTAGTCCTATCCGGCTCCGGACCCATCCCGAGAGAGTCCTGCAGGTAATGTCATGCGCTATCTCCTCCGGAGTATAAGCAGTTCCAGTGGCGCGATTGCTCTTCCGTAGTCGAACAAGACTCACGGTAGTATCCCACTCGGCTTCACCGTCGAGTATCCCGTTCAGGTGCTCATTCATTGCGGCTAGCAGACTTGGCGTGGCAGAGTCGCGCTTTGCAGCCCATGGGTCCGCGCTCCAATGAGTGCCGAGGAGCACACTGACGAGACGTCCAAGGTCTTTCCTCAGTCTGTCTGTGCTGTTGGACAGTGCGGTCTGCCACGCTGAGTCAGAGTCTTCACACCACGAACAGGGGGGTCTCTCAGCAAGCGATATGCGGTGGTCCTGAGGCCACTCCCCCTCCTCTTTGGCATTCATGATGGCGCGGACCACTGCCTCGATGACAGGCCATTCCCGTGTGTTGCGGTCATCATTGACTGAACCGACGACAGCCACCCTCTCTGATGCGGGCAGAGTGAACCCGGAGAGCATGAGCTGTACTGAGCGGGACACGAGCCAGTGAGCTGCCCTGACCCTGAAATGTGAGTCCATTTCTGACGGCAGGCCTTCTGCCAAGCGAAGTGTCAGCTCAGTCAACTCAAGTGAGAGCCCCCCTAACCTCTGAGCATTGCTGAACAGCAGGGGCAGTGAGGAGTGACTGAGGTCCTCCAGAAGCGCTCTGCTGTGCGCGTCGGGCTGGACATCATCGACTGCAAAGACTCGAACGTCACCGTATGTCCTGAAGACATGTAGCGAACTTGGAGTGGTGATCCACACATAGTCCACCAGCATCTCCCTTCGAATGGCTCTGAAGATGTCCCAAGCCGAAAGAGAAGAACACTCGACGTATGTGAGTCTGGAGGAAGTGTCATACAGGTACCCAATGTCCAAGCCTCGGACTGTGACTGTCCCCTGCACCGGCCTTGGGGTGACTATCCCCTTATCGAGAAGAAAGGACCAGTCGTATCTCATGTCTGAAGTCACCCGGAGTCTGCTCACTAATCTTCCTTTCGGGTCCCGTACGGTGGGTGTCAACTTAGGCCCTTGATGAATCCCTCTTGAGAGAGATGGTAGCAGCTGACAAGGCTCTCTCTATACAACTGTTCTTGGGGGTCAGTAGAACTTCTCTCCCCCTCGGTCTTTCTAGCTTGACCTCCTCCCGGTCCGGATATGTCTAGCAGCACAGAAACACCACTCAGTCTCGTGTACCTCTGTGCGCCTGAAGCAGTCTGGGTCTAGTACGTGTCAGAACGGACTCGCCAACCTTCATAGTATCGAGACCTTCCACTGCCGTCTGACATTGTGGAATGCTGACAAAAGAAGAGGCAAGGGAGCTGTTGCTCCCTCTGGAATTGTACTACGCCGAGTGACTGACTAGCCTATCCTAGTGCCGCAGTTCGGGCAGAACTTGGCACCCTCAATCTTGGTACCGCAGTTCGGGCAGAACTTGGCACCAGCCGGAGCTGAGGCACCCTGTCCCTGTCCCGTGACCCCGCCCATTGCACCCATGAATCCCATTCCTGCGCCGAAACCAGCCCCGGGGCTGCGCCCCAGAGAGTCTGCTGCGCTCTTCATGGTCTCCATGCCTGCCAGCTGGCTTCCTCCGACTCCACCGGTCCTTAGCCAGAAGAGTCGTTCGCGGTACTTCTCATCCGTGTCGATACCTTCGAACTTCAGGTCGACCAGCTCAAGACCAATCCTCTCGAAGTTCATTCGGATGGCTGTCTTGACCTTCATTGAGGTCTCGTCCAGCTGTGTGAACACCGCCTGCAGGTCGTAGTGCGCGAACTCGTCGATTATCCGTTCGTTCATGAATGCGCGCAGATAATCGTTGACCTTCTTGGTCGAGAAGGCGTTCTGATTCCCGACTACCTCGTTCGTGAAGATCTTGACCTCTTTGACCCTGAACCAGAAGCTACCATGGAACATCAGTGGCGCAAGGTCACTTGTCTGTCCTCTTCCTCCAAACTTCCCCTGGAACTGTCCTCTTGAAACAAAGATACAGGTGGCCTCGAACACATCACCCTTGAGACCCTTCTGAATCCAGCCAACAAGACCTGGCATTGAGCTTGTTGTGAGCTTGTGACGGCCCGCGAGGAATGTGTCCAGTGCCTTTCCGTCTCTGTAGAAGATAGCAGCTTGGTTCTCCAAGACAATGAGCTGAGAACCCCACTTTATTCTATTGTCAGGATAGCGCCAGACAATCTCATCCGGTCCGGCATTTGTCCATTCAATTGCATCTGCCATGAAAATCATCTCGCAAATGTCACGAGTACTTGCGAGCTAATCGGTCCAGATGGTTTTAAGGATTCGCCTGTCGTGGTGGGCTCAGAGAATGACACGACTGCTCTTGCCCGAAAAGCCCCAGTTAATAGGTGCCGAGTCAAAGCCCATGAGAGGTCTTCATTTGGCTGAAGGAGTTCCAGGGAAAGAGACAGAACGGGATGATCGTGCCCATGTTGAACGACTGCCATTCAATCCGATGTTCAACTATGTCTACTTGGCCATCGCCATTGTCATCACGTACGGGTCTTACAGCCTCGCCGGTCTCGAAGCGCTTCTGATTGCTGCCACCTTCTTCATGGTGCTGCTCCTACGCGAGACCGCCCAGGTGTTGAATACCATCGAGTATGGTTTTGCAAGGAAGGCGTCCTATTACAATGCAGGTGTTGGATTGTCCTGCTTTGTGGTCCTCGTGCTCAACTCGTACTGGATCATCCAGTTTGGACTGCCACTTGTTCTGCCTCAGTTCGACGGGCTGACTCTCATTTGCCCAGTATTCATCCTCATGTCACTCTTCGGATGCCGGAACATTCGGATGATGTATGCTCCATCCAAGGCAGCGAGGGATTAGATGTCAATGGTCATCAGATCTTCGCCGAGCCTTACCGTACACTCTGATGTCCCCTTGACAATCGCCAGTGTCCTCTCGCCATCCTCGATGACCTCCGGATGCATGTGAGTCAGGACCACCGCCTTCGGCTTGGCGCGGTTCACCACGACACCGAGTTCAGTGGGGCTCGTGTGGACGTTCGGGGGATGATTGCCATCACACCACGTACACTCATGTATCAAGAGGTCGACTCCGGCCGCAAGCTGTGCCACTTCATCTGATGGGGCCGTGTCGGAAGAGAACACCAGCGACTTGCCCCCATGGTCGATTCGTATGGCTCTCCCGTTTGTTGTGCCATGAATGGTGCGGCAAGTTGAAACCGTTGCTTCGCCAATCTGTACCACATGACGGTCCGGCTCCTCCAACACCTGCACCTTCACCTTTGACCTGAGGTACGGATAGACCATGTCCATCAATTCATTGAACCATGCGATTATGCCGGGTGGACCGTATATGCTCAGCGTGTCATTGTAGTCCTGCATCCACGCAGTCTGAATCAATGGTGCTAGGTCAGAGCAGTGGTCTACGTGGGTATGGGTGATGAAGATGTGCTTGATGGACTTGACGGGGCACTGCATCTGATTGAGTCTGAAGAGCGTCCCAGAGCCCACGTCTAACATTATTGCTCCACTGGGTATCTGCACGAGAATGCCTGACTGCACCCTGTGCTGACTTGGAATTGATGTGCCTGTCCCGAGCAGTGTGACACGCATGGTTATCAGCTGCGGCTCTGGCGGTCAGGGTAATCAGTCTTGCCCTTCAGTCCTGAGGGCCCGCCCCTGCCGCCGAATGAGGCCTTGTTACGTTTTCTAGCAGATTGATCAGTAGCCGTATCTCTCGGAGCACACGCGGGTGTTTCATGATTGGCTCAGCAAGAAGCCCCCACAAGTCGGGTGCGTTGATGTACCTGACAGCACGGAGGACTTGGACCGAATCCACCACAACCGAGCCACTCTCGACTTCGCGCCATGTGTCAATGATGGCATGCATGAACTCGCGGTGCAGTCTGAGTATCGCCATGCGGTTGGTTCCCCTGTAGTAGTCCTCCTCAACAAGATGAGCTATCTCCCTGAGCTTGGCGAGAGCTCTCTGAGAGGACTGACACTGGACCTCAAGTTGGGAGGAGAACGTTGAGACTATCGCTCGTCCAGACAAGGGCTTCACGTAGATTCTTCTCACACTGCACTATATAAGCCGCCACAACATGCTACGACATGTTTCTGGGCACTTCTGGGCACTGCAAGTACTCCTCGCACGAGTGCAGTTCACAGCAAGAATGACTCCAGCTGTCTCATTAGCCCCTGTGCCTCAATGCAAGTCATGACTCCGGAAGATGACCTGAAAGAAGCTCTCGACCTGTTTGGAAGGCGCGAGTACAAGAAGGCTGCAAAGGCAGCAGAGAAGGCACAGAAGAAGTTTGAGAAGGATGGACTCCACGCGAGGGCCATAGAGGCACAACGAGTCATGGCAGACTCGCTTCTCAACGCAAGGGATCTGAAGGAGGCCAGCAGAGTCTACGAGTCAATGCTGAAGACTTCTCAAGCACGTTCGATGGTCTCTTACCAGGCCGCAGCGTGCTGGGGTCTTGGGGAGATTGCTGCATTCGGAATGGACTACGCAAAGGCGGTGTCGCACTTCAAACTGGGGCTCGACTTGGCGCGCAAGATAGCCGACAAGTGGTACACGGCATGGAATGGATTTGGTCTCGGGAAGGCCTACAGAGGGACAGGCAAACTGACGGAGGCAAGGGAGGTACTTACGGAAGCACGCGACCTGTTTCGAGAGCAGAACCAGTCGGTATATGCCGGATGGGTTGAGCATCTTCTGGGTGAGATTGGCGGCGAGGTGAGCTCAAGGAAGGGCGAAGCCAAGATCTGGCTCTGTCCAATGTGTGGCTCCAAGTATCCGGCCGAAACCGCGCAGAGGCTCTCCGCCGGCAAGATGGTCACATGCGAGTATTGCGGCACTACCGTGGGATGAGTCTCACGTGTGGTAGTCACACACCCCATCTCCACCACCCGAGCATAGTGGTGCCCGGTGGGATGAGTCTCACGTGTGGCAGTCACACCGCACGGACTCAAGGAACCACTCCTTGATGGCCTCCTCGGTTTCAGTTCGGCATGTCATGTCGTCGAGATTGTGTGTGGCCCCATCAACAACGAACATGCGTTTTGGTTCTCCTGCGAGGTCAAACAGACTCCTGACACCATTGAGATCAATGAGCGTGTCTGCAGTGCCCGTTGTCACAAAGAGGGGTCTCGGCGCAATGTCAGATATGTCATGGATGGGGTTGAACACTCTGGCATCGCTCAGCAGAGCTTCCGAGAGTGAGTCGATTGTCGCGCGTTCGTCGGCTTGACGGAATTGGCCGGCGCTGTACAGTGAGACCTCTTCCATGACGACACGAAGCAGTCCTGACTCAGCGAATCTGAGAGTGTCATATACCGGGGCGCGGACAGCCACAGCTCGCACTCTGCTGTCTCTGGCCGCCGAGCAGATAGCTACAGCCCCACCGAAGCTTGCGCCATAGACTCCGACCCATCCATTGCAAAGCTCCGAGTCGAGCAGAAAGGAGACCGAGTTCCTTGCGTCCTCAATCTGACCTCTGAGGCTGAACACTCCCTCGCTTCGTCTCACCCCTCTGAAGTCGAAGGTCAGGACTACAAAGCCTGCTTGAGCGAGTCTCGTCGCAATGCCGCTGACCTGGTCAGCAGAACCGGGAAGACCATGATACTTCACGATGCCCGGATGCGGTCCTGTGCCTGACGGAATGACGAGGTCTCCACGTACTCTCTGGCCAGCGCTCACAAACTCTACAGTCCTGAGACGCACGCCATCTGATGAAGACTCGGACATTGACCTGTGCTTCGAGTCTATGGTGGATATATGCGTCACGAGGTATGCAAAAGCTACCTACAGGTCTCACAATCTTGGACATCGCTTCGTGGTCCTGACATATTCCCGCTCGGAAACGCGGAGCTTGAGGGCGGCTCAGTAGTTGGTGAGACCTCGAGGAGTGACTACCGTACCGTATCTCGGGTGACAAGACTCCTGTGCCCAACTTGTCCACCTGAAGATGAAGGAATCGAAGAAGTCGGTAGGGGGACTGGTAAGCCTCTGGGATGTGATGCCGTACTATTCTCAGTCTCATGCCACGCAATGACGGGTGCTGGCTGGATGTCAGCACCCGCTAGCGGCAAGGATCCTACCATCGTTGATATCTTGGTCTCTCCGATAGGTATGCCAACAGCACAAGAAGCACGAAGGATACCAGCACTAACGCCGCGTTCTGGTATCCTGTCAGACCTTCTGCGAAGAACCAGAACCATGCGATGATCACGACAAACCAGAGGAATAGTAGTCCCAATGGTCTAGTGCCCTGGATTTTCTCATCACCAACGGTCACCTTCACGCTCCCGATGTTGACCAGCAGTAGTACCAGTATGAAGCCCATCATTATTGCGACATTGTGATATCCTGTGTGCCCGTCAGCAAAGAACCACAGCCAGACAACGACGAGAATCGACCACAGGACGAACATTGCTGCCACAGCTTGGACCCTCCCGGGGAGAAACACCACTGGCCCAGCGGTCATCCAGATTATGGGGATGACTGTCAGGAAGGAGAGGATGACTGCCGCAACCACAGCCCACCCCTGATAGTACCCGAAGTACTGAGAGATGAACGCGGGCCACATGATCAGGAACACAATCAGAAGCGTTGTGAGTCCAACTGTGGCCTTAATGCGCCATCTTGTTCGACCGAACTCTTGCCCTGAGTATACCACGGCGACAAGTCCAACATCCAAGAAGAATGAAGCGACAACCACCGCCGCGTTCTGCGCGAACTCGAAACCACTGGCATAGATCAGCAGCCAGAGCACCAAGAAGACAATCCATGCCAATAACGCTCCTCCTGCAGCATAGGCCTTCAACCGATTCCTGGCATGTCTACTGAGCCTTTTCTTCTTTACAGTTGTTGATTCATGTCCGTCTTCAGGAGTCTCATCAAACCGCTCGCTGCCGTTGTCATCCGATGCCATGACTCTATCACCTCTACGAAACCCTCTACTAGACAGAGTGGCCTGCTGGAATATCGACCGCTCTTCAGAAGGTCTCAGCCACTGCTTCATCTCTCGACTGCACATATAACCGAATGCCACGAGATGAGGTCACAAAATGAGTCCTCAACAGGTTACTCTCGGTCCTGCTGCAGTCCATGTCTGTCATGTCAGTCTCTGTCTGACTGGCACTGACCAGACTGTGAGTTCGAGAAAGATAAGCATGGGCCATGAGCCCGAGAAAAGGAAGAAGAACCCGGGGATCCTCGCCCCGGGTTTGGGATTCGACTATTCCTGGTATCCCTTCATGTAGCCCTCGCGCTGATTCCACTTCTCCTCGAGGCGCTGCATGATGGTCCACATGCGATAGGTGTATTTCCACGCGTCGTCGAACTTGCCCTGGTTCATCACATCGAGAAACTCCTCAACCACATCGTTGATCTCGCCGATGTCATCAATGATTACCGAATCGAACTCGTACATGCGGTCGAGCGCATCGTTGCCAATCTTCTCCTTGGAACCCCAAGCTGCATAGCCATAGTCTGCGTAGCGAATTGCGGACTCAATCTTGTCAGTAAGAGCCAGCATTCGGTCGAAGGTCTCCCATGTCTTCGTGAGGTTGTAGTCCACCACCATCATCTGGAGCTTCTCAAGGTCCTGCTTCACAAGCCTGAGCTGGTCCGCAAGAAACTCACGGAGCACCTTGTCCGCGGCACGTCGCTCTTCCTTCTCCTGATAGCCGTGCCATCCCGGGATGTAGTGTGTTATCTTTCCGAAGAAGCCGCCCTTGATGTCCTTGGCGGCCTTCATCCGGATACGCTTGGCGATTGGGTCTTTGATTTTTCCCATTGGATGTAGTCTCCTTAGCGTCAGCAACCCGATTAGTCTTGCATCTGGGTTGTACTGAGAGTCTTCTTGGATTGTCGCCTAATAAAACATCGCACCACAACTGGTTCGAAATTCGGGTGATGATTGGTGGTCACGGAACGAGCCGGTGACCATGCTGTCCATCCTGAGTTGTCTGAGGTTGTCAAGGGGGTGCGGAGACCGACTCACCTACAATCTTTGGATGCCTGCGATGGCGAGGAGACGTGACAAGCCCTCTGCACCGTTCATTCTCAGTTGGACCGAGTTGGACACAGGAGTCCTGTCACTCCGAGGAGACGGCACTGGGGTCACTCCTTGAGGTCTCGTGAGGTGTCGGACCGACCTCGAGCTCTCCGTTCCCACACGGAGGTATACATGCACCACGCAGCGATGTCCAAGGCCGTCCAACTTCTGGGCAGCTGCTGCTCACCCCTCGCGTGTCTCTTGCGGCGATGCACTGGTGACCGGAAGCCACAAATCTCAGCCGCATCCGGTCCTCCTCATGTACTATGGCGAGAAGGTCAAGCTGCGCGCACTGGAGATGACAGACCTGCCCATGATCATGGAGCATATCAATCACTGGGATACCCGCATGTTTCTGGGAAATGCGCTGCCGATCTCTGAGCGGGCTGAGGCAGAATGGCTACAGCGAGCGATGACTGCCACTCCATGGAAGGACGGCAACCTGTATCTCGCCATCGAGGACAAGAGGACCGGACTCTTCATAGGGACCACCGGCCTGCATGATATATCACCGCAGACCCGACATGCGGAGTTGGGCATCTTCATCCACAATCCTGACAACTGCGGGAAGGGATACGGGACAGATGCGGTACGAGTCATGCTATGGGTTGCATTTCACGTCTTGGGTATGGAGGCCGTCATGCTGCGCCATCTTGACATCAATGAGCGAGCGCGGAAGGCCTATCTCAAAGCTGGTTTCAAGCCCGTCGGAGTCATGAGGCGAACGGCATTCATCGGTGGTCAGTTCCACGACTTGGCAGTGATGGACATCACTCGGGAGGAGTTCCTTGAGCTATACCCGCCCGGTTCATTTGTGGGCAGCCCTAGCTGCGGTCGGACCGAATCCTAGAAGCAAGATGACATCGTCAGAATGAGACCGAGCAGATGCCTCCTGTCTCCCATCGGACGCTGACCATGGGAGTGGCCGGGCGCTGTGACAGCTCCCGGCGCTGCCTGGTCTACCACAGCTGATAGCGTCGCTTCACAAAGCCCTTCCAGAGGTCAGGCAATGTGTCAATCACTTCTCTTGCAATACTCTCAACAGAGGCCTTGACCGCACTCAGATTGCAGTCGCCGTACAGCTCGACGTTCACAGCCTGGGGCCGCGTGATGGGTGCCCCAATCTGACTGACGACATAGCAATAGACTTGGGTAAGGTCCGGGTGTTCCTTGGCGACTCGCTCGACTATCTCACGAGCCGCAACATTGTACGTCTTCCCGACGTGCGACACCGGGTTCTTCCCACCCGCAGCCTCCAGCGTCATTGGCCTGTATGGCGTGATGAGACCGTTGGCCCTGTTCCCACGACCGACTTGACCATCGTCTCCATGCTCGGCTGATGTGCCTGTCACCGTCAGATAGAACAGACCCTCTTCTGGGCAGTCGGCGGTGTTGACATCCACTTCAACTGGCAAATCCGTTATCTTAGGTGCGAGGTCCAGCAGCATGCTCTTTATGCCCTCCATCACATTCCCGTATTCGTGAGCATCCTTCGTCTCAGTCGAGATGATTGCCGCTGCCACCTGCAGGTGTATGTGGTCTCCCACGCGTGTCCCCATCACCTTGATGTCCTCACCAATCTGAGGCCACTTCTTCTTGGTCTTGGGGTCGTTGAGCAGATGCTCCGACTGCAGCACTAGCTGCTCAGTGGGTGACAGAGGCGCGTATGCGACACCAAAGCTTGTGTCGTTGCATCTGGGCACCTCCACGCCGACATCGAAGTTACCCACGAGGTCGGTGCTTCCGGATCGGATCTTGTAGTCGATGATTATGTCGCTGTTCACATCGAGATGAGGCAGGTCCTGACGAAGCCAGTCTCTTGTGTGATGAACTGCGAACTTGCCGACGGGAACCTGCTTCTCGAAGTCCTTGCCAACAACGTCAACCGCCCTGCCACTGAGTAGCAAGTATATCGGCTCAATGACATCGCCGCCACCGAAGCGTGCATTCGACTGTCCTCCTGCCAACAGCACCTTGTCGACGTTGTGGTGCAGCACTCTTCCGAAGGTTTCGAGGTAGTACTCAGAGAGCTTTATTGACAGCTCCTCTGCAGCCTTGTCGCAGAGCGTGTCTGGATGTCCCTTTCCCTTTCTCTCTACTATTTCCACCCTCCGTTGAATAACCGGAAGGCCTTCACCACGAGTGATCTCGATGTTCATGGTTCATAGCTCCTGTGCTTTTTCAGGTCGCGCCCGGTCGAACGTGTTATATACTTTGTTGTCGTTATTACCTGTAGTAATACTTGGTATCATCAGCGTGACCAGCAGTAATAGGATGATGAAGATGTACGTCAATCTCGAAGACCTTCCGCTCAGAAGAAAGAAGGCTCGCATGACGCAGAGCGAGCTTGCACACGCTGTCGGGGTCTCACAGGCCTACATAGCGCGTCTGGAACGGGGCACCATCGACCCCAAACTGTCAGTGGTGAGGCGGATATACTCATGTCTGGCTGCAGTCCAGCGCATCACCTGTGCCGAACTCATGACGCCCAATCCGGTCACCATAGACTCAAGGGAGCCCGCCTCGCTAGCGGTGGAGCTGATGATACGTCATGGGTTCTCCCAGCTGCCGGTTGTGAGGGGAGGTGTGGCAGTGGGGATGATCGAAGAGCGAGACATAATCCGGAGCCTAGACCGAGACCTGAGTGCCATGTCTGCCGGAGCCATCATGAGTCATGAGACCCCTCCGCGAGCAGATGAGACAAACAGCATCGAGTCAATCATACCGCTGTTTGAGAGCTTTCAGGCGGTCCTCATCGAGAAGAACGGCCGGCTCACAGGAATCATCACGCGGTCCGACCTTCTGCGTTTCAAGGGGACTCGTGTTTCAAGGCAACTCTTATAGCAGAGTCAAGGCTGGCCTGATGTGAAGGGAGATGTTCTAGAGTATATGCACCATCTGGATGAGACGCTTGCCACCATACTCAAGACGTTCGGGATAAGAGGTCTGAACGAAGTCCAACGGATGGCAGCCGAGAGCGGACTCTACGAAGGCACAGACAATCACGTCTTGGTATCCATGTCAAGAACGGGAAAGAGCTTCGCCGGGATTCTGTTCATCGCAAATGAGATGTTCAAGAGGGCAAGGGCTGCAAGTGAGGGAGCTGCGGAGGCAGGCGATGAGTGTCTTGCCCTTCTCGTCACACCATTCCATGCGTCAGCCAGGGAGACCTCGTCGGTACTCTCGCGCTACTTTGGTTGGTTTCTGAGACCATGTGTGCTTCTGACCGATGCTCGCTCACCGTCGACAGTGATTCGACTCACTGGGGAAGTGAGTCCCAATGTGATTGTCGCCACACCGGAGGCCATGAGAGACCTCTTGCGAAGCCCAGTCCTTCGGGAGTGGTTAGAGGGGCGCCAAGTTGTGTGCGCAGTATACGATGATGTTCACTCGATCATGCATGACCCATACAGAAGCGTTGCTCTTCTAGAGGTCTCAAGTTACCTTGCCAAGCTCCCCTCACATCCCCGTGTACTTGTCCTGTCTGCACAGTTTGATGGCAGTGACCGACTGTCGAAGGTCTTCGATGCCAAGATGACCGTTGACAAGACGGACTACGATACGCCCGATATCAATCTCGTGAACTACTCGTCCACGCAGGAGAAGGAGAAGGGGCTGTTCAAGGTCGTCACGGACATTGCAGAAGAGGGTGGCACGGCCCTCGTCTACATGCAGTCTATTGATGGCATTCACGAGTTCCTGGAGAAGAACGGGTCTGCGCTAGCCGCCAGTGCAGCGGGTGAGATGGACTCGATGATAAGGAGTCGCTTACAGAGGATTGCTAGGGTCTTGGGCGAGCTTGGCTACGAGCACTCAGACCTGCTAGCAGGTGGTGTCGCATACTATCACGGACTCCTTGACGAGACACAGCGATGGTTTGTCGAGTGGGCACTGCGAAGAAAGTACCTCCGATTCCTCTTCGGGACCGAGTCGCTTGGCTTCGGAGTGAATACGCCGGTCTCAGACGTTGTGATGGGTGCAACCGGCATTGACGAGGTCTTCCGGCAGTCCATGATGGCTCGTGCTGTCACGCTGCGACGCGGGAAGGTGAATGCCGGGAGATGCACCGTATTCGCCAAGTCCATCACGGATGTTTCAGACCTCAGACGAGTGTACACGAGTCCCAGGCTTCCCGTGAGGTTCATAAACAACGCCACTGTGTCCGCCGTGTTCATCGGGCTCATCGGGCTGGGAGTGATTCGCACGGACAAGGACCGCAGGAGTGTCTCGAAGGTCCTCGAGCTCTTCTACAAGAAGGGGTCGACTGAGAAGGCATTGGATGCGTTGATGAAGAGCGACCCACCACTCGTTGCAAAGAACGCTGGCGATGCGCTGTCCTTGACCGTTGCAGGGAACGTCGCCTTCGAGCTTGACATCTCCGGGTCGCAGCTGCTTGCGGCAGTCGAGGGTGTGAGGCTGCTCCTATCATGCGCAAAACATCCAACCGCGACCGATGCTCTCATGATCATGAGCTACTCTCTTCTTGCAGACACACAGAGGAGTTCCGACCTCAAGGAGCTCGACAGTGCGCTTCAGGCGCACTTTGTGACCGAGTATGACTCAGCACTGAAGGATGTTGTGATTGACACGGACCACGAGTTGTCATGGCACAAGGCTATCGAGTATTCCGTGCTCGTGCTCTCATGTACTCACGATGGTTCGCCCGTCCCCACCACGAGAAAGACCACTGAGCGGCTGGTCTATGAGCTGAGGCGATTCTATCCCCGATTTGTCGGAATCCTAGAGGGCATCGACGCAAGTGGGATGCTGGGTCCCTCCAAGAAGTCCCAGACCATGATGCAGACGCTTCTGAAGGTCACCGAAGAGGAGATCGGACTCAACACACTCTCGGTGTCCGAGTCGAAGCGTGAGCGCTTGAGCGGTTGGAACCTGGACTTTGTGGACTTTGCAGACATAGAGCGGTCCATCGATGGCGCCCTTGACTCGGACCTGAGCGCAGCTCACAAGATCCAACTGATCGAGCTTCTGGAGAACGTCCACACGACCACCTCCGCGCTCGTTGACCTCATGAGTCGCTCTCAGAACGACCCGGAGTCTCATCGGGTGCTTGAACTCATCTGTGAGCACAGCAAGGAGGGACAGCTCGGTGAGAACCTCACAAAGGCACTTGAGGAGGAGGGCTTGGTCAGGCCTGGCACAATCGGGCAGCTGTGGAAGCGGTTCTCTACAAGTGTGGAGCAGGTCAAGAAGAGGACAGACACTCCTTCGAAAGCGGCAGGCATACTCTTCTCCCTGTTCTCAGGCAACATCGTTGGTGCAGCGACAAGCAGCTATGAGGTACTGAGGGTCGCGCTGAGCAAATCGAAAGGCAAGGTTGACACATCCGGAGTGGTGTGAGGTGCGCGCACTTCCGGATGTCATATGAGAATGAGTTATAAACGTCAGTTCCCGAACTGAAGCTGGAGACCTAGATGTTGTCGCGCGAGCTGGAGATTCTTGAGGAGCTGAAAGAGGGCATCGACACGTTCATCGAACGGTGGGCCAAGATACAGCGTAACTCCGTGAAGTCTATACAGGCTGTCACCAACACACTTGTCCAGTTGGAGCATCTTGAGGGCTCGCTTGGAAAGCTTGACGGGTTCGCGAACATCCGTGAGAACACGCGCGGCAAGCTGCTTCTCATGCTCTACGACAGTCTTGTGCCAGAGCTAGAGGCCTCAATAAAGGAATTCATGAAACTGATGAAGATGTTCGAGGAGCTGCGGCAGAAGACCTCCACAGTCCAGACATTTGCAGAGTCACTGAGAGGCAGTCTCGGAGAGTCACCAGAACTGGAGGACCTCGCCGGGTTCCTAGAGCTCATCGTCATCAGCATAACCGACATACTCAACATGTACGAGGCCGAGTTCCTCATCAAGATCACCGTGTTCAGGGACCTCGAGGAAGGTGGGGTGGACGTCGGTGTGGTAAGCAACTACCTGACCGTCTGGACTGCAGAGCCCAACATTGAGCAGGCCACTCTGGACAAGCTGCTGAAAGACCTGACCGAACACTTCGAGCTTCTCCGAGATGTGTTCTCAGGCAAGACGAACATCCGAATACCTGACATCTACAAGAGAGCCTCACTCTAGGCACGTATCGCTGGCCGCTGCTAAGCAAGCTGCCAACCCAATCCATCTGAGCGGGCCTCCCCCTGTCTTCAGACCAGTCGCAGAAGACCGCCTCATGAAGTCACAATGTGCGGGGGTCGCAAGTCACTCTTCCAGTCAGGTCCACGTCAAGCACGGACAGCACGGTGTCGATGACTACCTCATGAGAACCAGCATACTTAATTGAGAAATGCTCTGCTAGCCAGCAGGCCCGATTTGCCAGTCCACAAGAGTTCAGGAGGTCAACTGATTGCCCGAAGATGAGATGGTCGTGACTCCCTGGGACGTGCGGGGAAAGATTGACTATGAACGGCTCATTGAGCAGTTCGGTACGCAGAGGATCGACGAGAATCTGAGGCAGCAGATCTACAAGCATACCGGCGAGCGGCACTTCATGCTCGACCGCGAGCTTGTCTACTCTCACAGGGATGTCGACTGGCTTCTGAAGCAGTACGCAAAGGGCGAGAAGTTCGTCATCTACACAGGCCGCGGACCAAGCGGGCAAGTCCACCTCGGCCATCTGGTACCGTGGATGTTCACAAAGTGGCTTCAGGACCGTTTCAAGGTGCGTCTCTACTTCCAACTCACCAACGATGAGAAGTTCTGGTTCGATGAGGAACTGAAGTACGATGACGTGCACCGTTTCACAAGAGAGAACGCAATTGACCTGCTGGCCCTCGGCTTCAAGCCCGAATCCACCTACCTGATTGACGACATCCGGCACATAGATGTCCTGTACGAACTTGCCGTGCAGGTCGCAAAGAAGGTCACGTTCTCAACAGCACGCGCAGTCTACGGGTTTGACAACAGCATGAACATCGGCGGCATCTTCTATCCAGCGCTGCAGGCCGTGCCCGCATTCCTCCACTCCTGGATCTACGGCCAGAACACCCCATGCCTCATACCTTGTGCCATTGACCAAGACCCTCACTGGAGAGTCACCCGCGACGTCGCTGACAGACTCGGCTTCTACAAGCCCGCCTCCATACAGAACAAGTTCGTCCCAGGTCTCGGCGAGGGCGGCAAAATGTCCGCCTCTGACCCCATGTCCGCTATATTCACCACCGACTCACCCCGCCTCGCAAAAAAGAAGATAATGAACGCCTTCACCGGCGGCCAGCCCTCCGCTGAAGAACAACGAAGACTCGGCGCCAACCCAGACGTCTGCTCCGTCTTCGCCTACTACAAGTTCGTCTTCGTACCCAGCGACCAAGAACTGGCAGCCATAGAGAAGCAGTGCCGAGGCGGTGAGATCCTATGCGGCGAGTGTAAGCAACGACTCCTTCCCATGGTCACCAACTTCCTTGAACAACATCAGGCCGCAAGAGACGAGGTCCGCGACCGCGTTGACGAGTACTCCGCTGCACGCCTGCGAGATGAGATCCGTAGGTAGTACTACCGTCACTGTGCTGGCTCGCACCACTCTCAGACCTCCACTACCGCCCACCGTGCGAGCCCAAGCACAAGCACACGCCATCATCTCCTGACTTTCTTTTTTTCGAAACGCCATGCATCACCGACGAGTTTCCAGACCTGCCTCCAAAAGCGACCACCATAATCCTTCTCTGGTAGAAATGAGCAAAAAAAAAACCTGCGGTTTCAATCAGACTAGAAGTAGGGTTGAGACCGCGCATCTGTCGTGCCTCCTCCTCGACCAGTAGCGCGTTCCAATCAGACTTGAAGTGGGGTTGCGACAGGTATATGTCACCGTAATCCATAATAGAAGTGGGATGGGTGAGTAGGAGGCGAAAGACTCAGGAGAGTTCTGGAATGGAGACCAAGTCTGATACAGCGGACGTATTCAAGTGTCCGGTGTGCAATGGCAACGTACGAGTTGGTCCTGACGACGTGGTGATCACATGTACATACTGTGGTAGTACGACCACGGACCAGGGCAAGGCGATTGGGAGCCATCTGATGGAGCCGGCGCGTGACAGGGATGAGAGAGTGAAGGGGCTCCGAGACTTTCTCAGGGCGAACAAGGGTATGAACAATGGTCTAGACCAAGCGGCTGAGGTTGTTGAGAACACTCTGTTGTACGTGCCGGTCTGGACGTCACGTGTGAAGGCAGACAGTTGGTACAAGGGGTACACGACTGTGCAGGTACCTGTACAGCGGACGAGGACTGTGAGGGATGCGAACGGTCACATGCGTACCGAAACATACACCACGTATGAGACCGGATACGTTCCTGTTCAGGATGAGATTCACACTGACACGGATGAGCGTCTTCTTGCGAGAAAGGGTGCGAGGTTCTATGGTCTGGAGGACTTTCTTGCGAAGGTGGACCTGAGGAAGACCGAGCCCTACAGTTTTGAGAAGATAAAGGACCTTGGGCCGACCATCCTGAATGCGGAGATTGGGCAGGAGGAGTACGAGAAGGCGATGCATGGCCGGGTGGCGGACCGACACAGGAACCAGGCCAAGTCGAAGGTGACGGAGTTATTCGACTGTAGGACAACCACTGAGGTTCGCGGGACGACCTATCTACAGGTGCCGTTTGCGCTTTTGCGTTACAAGTTTCAGGGTGCGCTGTACAAGTGTGCGGTGGATGGCAACACTGGGAAGGTGGTGCTTGGAGAGATACCGATTACGAAAGCCCAGCGGGTGATGTGGGCCTTCATTGGGCTGATAGGAATCACAATTGGCGGTGCGGGTGGCGAGTTCGCCTATCAAGGAATGATGAACGACATCGATAGTATGTTGATAGGCGGGATTTTCGCAGCCCTATTGGGTGCGATAATGGCGCTGTTCGGAATGAGAGTGTTACTGATGACTCAGCGGGAGAAGAAGGGGTGATATCAAGTGGCGAAGTGTGCGTTCTGTGATGCGAGTTTTGAGACCGGCCCTGGCGACATCCTGCTGGTATGCCCTTATTGTGGCACGGCCCAGACAGCCACCGGCGTGAAGTTCAAGGACCACTACATGATCAGAGTGCACTTCTCGGCCAGTGATGCTCAGAAGACACTCCTTGACTGGTGTTCGAAGCAGCTCGGTGCGCCTCAAGACCTATCTACCTCTGCCAAGTTCGTCAAGTCCGAGCTAATCTTCTATCCCTTCTGGATATCCCGAGTCGATGCCAGTTCACAGTACCAGGGCTTTGGCCGCGATGCGACGTTCCATGACGAGTGGCCTCAACGACGTGGCGCATACAAGAGGATCTCGTTCTTTGAGAAGCCCGAGTCTGGAAGTTTTGTACGACGACACGAGATCAGCATTCCCGGGTTCCCGGAGATTGACCCGGACATCAAGAACTTCCCCATCCCCACCAGAGCTAAGGAGTTCTTCAGTCATGCTCACGCGGAGGAACACAACGGGAAGGTGCTTCACAGCAAGATTGGTGAGGACGAAGCCAAGGCAACTGCAAAGAAGATCGCCTTCGACAACCAGACTGCGCTCATAATGAGTGAGGTTGTCAAGGTCTCGTCGAGGAGCGACAAGATTGATGTCGGGGAGACCTTCCTGATTCATGTTCCCATCTGGGAGATGGAGTATCGGTACGGCAATGGCAAGTACAAGGCGTCCGTCTCTGCTGCTACCGGATACGTCATAGAGAGCAAGTATCCTCGCTCCAAGAGCTTCAGAGCGATGGGCATAGGATTCGGCTGCCTGTCAGCTCTCGTGGGCATCGGTCTGCTCTTCCTTGCCTATCAGTTGGAGGTGTTAGTTGGAGGAGGCTATGTTGCAGGCTCGCTCCTGCTCATCATTGGGCTTGCGTTCTTGTACAAGGGTCTTTCGAGGAAAGAGGCAAAGGAGAAAATCTAGGCGGGAACTAGAGCGTTCCCCCCTTTCCTCTTCTCTTTCTTCTTTTTCTTCTCAGCTCTTCTATTTACTGAGCAGCAAGCATCTCAACCGAACGCACACCGTTCATTCTTAGCTGGACAGAGTTGGACACAGGAGTCTTGTCACTCCCAGGATACGGCACTGGGGTCACTCCTCGAGGTTTCATGAGGTGTCTAACCGACCTCGAGCTCTCAGCTCCCGCACGGAGGTGTATAGCATCACGCAGCGATGTCCAAAATCGTCCAACTTCTGGGCAGCTGCTGCTAACCCCTCAGTCGACTCTGCAGGTCCATTTGGCTGGTCCAACACTCTAGAGGAGGTGTGAGAAGGCCTTTCAGAGCTTCCAGAGCCTCGCCTGCAGAGTCCATGACCATTGGCTCACTGTTGGTGGCGTCCGCGACAGCTGCTCTCGTAATCCAAGGTGACAGCATCGAGTTCTCTGCTGCATTGGCAGAATGGAATATGACGACATGTCTTCTCACCTTCTCCCTGAGCAGTGCACGGTATGCGCCAAACCTTGCATAGGCTGCGCATAGTGTGGTCTTGGGGTCTGAGTTGGGCGACGAAGTGGAGTCCATGCTCTGAGCAGTGGACCGGCCTTGTGATGAGAACTCCATTCGGAGGTAGTCGACCTTCGGACCGCCTGGCCACGAGAACATGACAAGCCTCTCGCCGAGCGCACTGCCGGTCTGGATACTGAAGGAGTCGGTTGTGGGAGCCTCATTCAGTTCGCTGATCGCACGGGTTGTGAATGCGTCGATGACCGCTCTGTAGGCACCTCTGAGAGGTACGAGTCGGCGACTGGATAGTCGGCCGAGGAGTCCCACGGCAAACATACGTGCGACCTGGTCGAGCGAGTAGTCATATTCGAAGAGCTGCCACACGGCTTCTGAAGCTGGTATGTCGCGTTCTGATAGTCTGCTGGCAACTCTGCTGATCTCAGGTTCCGAGAGGAGTTCAAACGAACGGGTGTGTATCAGCGGTCCGGCGGGCAGGAGACCGAAGGAGGGTTCGAGGGTGCGTGGAGGCAGTGCAGATACCTCCACGCGTAGGGCCATAGGTGTGACGGACAGCGCGACTGTCTGTAGGACTCTGATGATGCTCTCTGGTTCTAGATCTCGAGCATTCACGGGTAGAACGAATCGATACAGGTTCCTGCGCATTGCAGCGATGGCTTCTCTATCCAGACCTCCCCACGAGTCACAGTGGTCGTAGACGGCCAGGTGCTCGTGGGCAGCGGTGCTGGCGAGCACCCCGGCGAGGAGTGTGGGGTATTTGGCAGACTCAACGACCAGTCCGGGAGGAGTGAAAACGGTCATGGGTCTCTGGTATGCCACAGGCTCCAGAGAGGCCTGGGTGGAGACAACCTGACTTGCTGCCGTTGTTATGACCCCCGATGTTATGCAATCAACCCTACTGGGTGTTCTCGGGCTAAGTCCGTATCTTGATGCGAGAGTGCACTCGCGTGTATGATGGGGGCTGGGAGAGAGATGGCCGAGACTATTCGGTGGTCTGTGAATCCTTGTCGTTGTCATCGTCGCAGACTATCGTCAGTCCTCACAAAGCGCCCGCACATGCAGACTGGTCACAGAGGCTGCGGTACGAAGTGGAGCAAGAGTAATATTCGCCACGCTGCAGTCCGAATGACGAGGCCAAGGAGAGGACGACTTGGAAGACCAGACATGTCTGGAGCAGCAGACATCCCCTGCCATGATGTTGCATGCAATGGTGTCACGGCTACGTGTCAGTCTCATCGCATTGCAACAGAGGAATGGTCGCAACGGCTTTCTCCTCCTGTGTGCTATTGTGGTGACTCTCTCATCCTCTGCACACTACCTTCTCACAATGATGAAGTGGACTGCTCCGGGCTTTGCACTGGATGACTCATGGATACACCTGAACTACGCTCGCACAATCTACGATGGCATTCCCTTCGAATACTCGCCCGGTTATCCCTCGACCGGATCAACCTCGCCGCTGTGGTCCCTGATCCTCTCGGCACTCTTCTTGGTCACGTATGACCCTTCAGCCATCGTAGTTGGCACGCTAGCCATCGCCACATCCTTCTACTGCGCCACTTCACTGCTGGTCGGTCTCATTGTGTATGAACACACTCGCAGGACTCTCTTTGCGTCCCTCTCGATTCTGACCTATGTCCTTGTACCGAAGAACACATGGCTAATGCTCTCCGGGATGGAGACTCCTCTCTTCATGACAACTGTTCTGTTGGGGCTGCTTCTCCTGCACAAGAACGAGCCGAAATACGACATTCCCCTCGGTGTGGTTCTGGGACTGGCATACCTATCGCGACCAGAAGGGGTCCTGTTGATGGTACTCTTCCCTCTCAGAGTCATCGCCGTCTTCAAGACGCGCCAGCTCAGCACGAGGCGACTCGTGACGCTCCTTGCAATCCCGTTCCTTGCACTTGCGGTGGCTGCGCCTTGGATACTTCACTGTCTGCATGTCACAGGACTTCCTCTACCCGACACGGTCTATGCCAAGGCGCATGTAGTGATGCCAGCCGAGTACGAGCTCTGGGCCTCATGGTGGCTCTTTTGGTTTTGCACCATGCCCTTTCTCATCCTTGGCTTCATCTCGGGACCCGCTCTAGTCATCAAGGGCAGACCGCATGTGTGGCTCTATGCGATTCTCCTCTTCATCCTCTATGCCCTGACCACACCATTTCACGCACTCATAAACAACTCCCGATATCTGGTACCCATCTTCACGCTCATGATGGTTTCCGCAGTCATTGCTCTCACACTGGCGGTTGGTAGGTTGTGGAAGCATGCGGCATACAACCGGGAGCGAGATGCCGTGGTCGTCGCAATGACAGTACTGCTCCTGATAGTCCCCATTCTGCCTGAGTACTCGTTTCAGGCGGACCTCTACGGCAACTCCGTGAAGAACATAAACGAGCAGCAAGTACACATAGGATACTGGCTGAAAGATAACACTCCTGCCGACGCAGTCCTTGCCATACATGATGCAGGAGCACTCAGATTCATCTCTGGGAGATCGGTCATAGACCTTGCGGGTCTGGTGAGCCCGGACATACTCCACGGCAACATGACTGATGACCAGAAGATCAGGTATCTCAGAGACCATGGCTGTGACTACTTTGTGTTCTTTGACGAGCTCTTTCAGTACTGGGCCTACCGACTTGAAGGCGGATATGAGAAGCTCTACACAGTCCATCTGACAGACAACGTGATCTCGGGGCGGGACACAATGTCAGTCTGGCACATTGACTGGGACTTGACTGCGTACAGAGGTACTTGAGACTCTCCGGCAGCAGTTTTAAGCAACTACGCAGTGAGAGAAGTCGAGAGAACAATGGCCGAAGTGAAGTCACAGATAGAGGACTACCTTTCCCTCATGAAGATGAAGTACACTTGGGATGAGAAGGCAGGTGCGTTTCAGCTTCTGTTCACAGAGAGGAAGGATGCAAGACCCGTAAGCCCCTCGGACATGGAGCAGAAGGACACATTCAGATATGTGGTCACGGTCAAGCCTTTCGGCAAGTGGGTTCAGATACGGGCGGATGTGTATCCCCTCGAAATGATTCCTCAGGAGAAGCTCGCTCAGGTACTCATGGACCTTCTCACCGCCAACTTGAAGTATCCGGAGGTCTGCTTCGACTTGGACCAGGAGAGAGGCATCATTGGCACTTCTCAAGAGATGATGACACAGGGTCTCAACTTCGACGGCTTCAGAGAGGAGTTCTTCGCAGTGCCTTGGGCGGTGAAGAGATTCTGGGCCGAGATTGCCCCCAAGCACGGGCTCAGCTGACTCTGGCCAGCTCGACCAGTCTGTCTCTAGCGAGTCTGATGATTCTGTCATAGAGTGCCGTCGGGTCCGTCACGTTGACGAACCCGCCCGTGAAGACCTCTCCGCCGCCGCCCTTCCCCCCTGAGGTGACCACAATCTCTTTCATTATCTCCGCTGCTGGAACTGGCAGCTCATTGCCAATCGCGATGATACTGGACTTGACCCCGGGTATGAATAGTAGGAGTAGATACGGGCCTTCGATGGGTATGCGGTCTACGAGGTGCCGGAGTCTCCCCGGCTCGAACCCGGGCAGACACTCGTGTGCAAACATGACCCCTCCTACTGGTTCGAAGTGCAGTGACCGGACCAGCATCTCCTGACACTTGTCCAGCAGAAGCGCATACTGCTCACTGAGGGTCTTGGCCTTGTCGAGCACAGGACCCAGCTGGGCGTACTCGATGGGGTGGGTGTGCCGACGGATGAGGACCGTGTTGAAGAGACGCGAGGTCTCTGCGATTGCCCTTGCGCCCGTCACAAACTCGACTCGCAGGCTGCCTCCGTCTTCACTTACATCTACAACCTTGAAGTGGCCTATGTCTCCGGTGTGGAGGACGTGAGTGCCTGAGCATGCCGAACTGTCAAAGTCGCCAAAAGACACCACTCGGATACGATCATGTTTCTGTGTGACTCCCTCCCTTGCTCTTACATCGCTACGCACCTCTCCGGGAGCAACCACAGCCGTGCTCGTCTGGATGTCCTCAAGAATCAGGTTCTGCACCATACCTTCGGCCTTGATGACATCCTCGACTGTCAGTCCTGGAGCTGACACATCTACTGTCCCATGTTCTCCATCAATCCATATGTATCCAAGTCTCACCTGAGGCCGAATCCTCTTCAGAGAGGCCACAAAGAGGTGTTCGCTACTGTGGTTGCGCATCATTGCTCGCCTCCAACCCATGTCTATCTCAAGCAACCACCTCGTTCCAGCAGGTACGTCCTCCTCGGTGACGAGGCAGACCTTCCCGTCGGAGTCCACCGTGTTCACAAACGGAATGTTGCGAGTTCCAATGACGAGGACACCCCTGTCTCCTGCCTGCCCACCACCCTCAGGTCTCACTACTGCTTCCAGAATCTGAACCTGATACTGTCGGTCAGCCCTCTCTGAACCGGAGATGGTCACCTCAAAACGACTCTCGAGAGGACTTGTCCAGTAGGGCGGTAGTGACATGGAGCTCACCTTGGCCGAAAGCGATAAAACACGCTGACTTTGTCCTATTCTAACTTGTCGGAAACTGGAGTGAAGCCGCTTGTTCAAGTTCCTCAAACGAGACCCGGTCGAACAGGCCAAGAAGCACATCGAGAAGGCTCTAGACGAGCTTGAGCACGGTTACGCAGACTACGCGTCCGCCGAGTATGAACGGGCAGCGCAGATGTTCAAGGACGCAGACCAGGCGGACTTTGCAATCAAATACTTCCGTGAGGCAGCATACTGTGCCCTTGAACGGGATGACCACACACGAGCGGCGGAGATGAAGATCCGGGCAGCAGAAGTACTGGTTGGGGAGGGCCGGTTCGAGGAGGCGAGCGGTCTCTACTCTGAAGCCTCGGACCACTACTTCAGACAGAAGAACACGCAGGAGTCGTCGCGTGCCTTGTCAATGGCTGTCTTCTCAAGCCTTGCGGCCAGAAGCTTTGACACGGCCACGAACATCTGCAGAAAGGGTGAGAAGCGGTCTACCGGTCCGAAGTCCTCAGATCGAGGTGTACATGAGCTCGCTGAGGTCTGCGTGCGGATACTCTGCGAGGGGGCGACCCTGACAGAGAGTGAGCTGCAGTCTGCGCTTGACAGATTCAGACCGAGGGACTCGGAGGCGCCGCTGATTGACTTCGTCACCACATCAGTCCGACTGGCACTGAAGACGGAGGTCTCTCTGGAGTGGGCTGGTCCCAAAGCAGAGAGAGCCATGGTAAAGACTCCTCTTGAGTTTGAGTTCAGGTATCGTTGTCCAGTGCCAGTGAGAGTGGTCGCGCACAAGTATGCTCTGTCGAATGGGCTAAAGCTGACCAGCGAGCCATTCCTGACGAAAGAGCCCACACCCGAGGACTCATGGCTGATTGGTGTGCTTCCTGTCCTCAGTGGAGAGGGACAGGTGGGTCCATTCAGCATAACTCTGGAGGGCGAGAGGGTCCTGGTCAACAAGCAGTCCAACGTCATCAGGTTCACTATCGCCGACGCTCCAGCCAAGTTGTCGGTCGATATCTCCCCCGCGCGCCTGAAGAGCAATCTGAACGATGAGATGGTATTTGATGTCACTCTGTCGAACAGCGGAAACGGACCCGCGGCGAGTCTGACTGTTTCGTTGATGATGACTCCGGGACTGGCAATGTCCGTTGGTACATCGGAGAAGGTCATCCAGTCCCTTGGTGTTGGGGAGAAGATGAGAATCCAGTTCTTCGTGAAGGGCGTTGCAGCAGGGAATGAGCGGTTAACGGTCTGGGTCCGTGATGACTCAGGAGTAGTGGACACAAAGGTCTCAGCGGAGATCCAAGTTGTCTAGTGATGACTACGCTTTCCTCTTCTGTGCTCTCTCTCTCTCCTCAAGTATGTTCAAGCAAGCACCCATGACCTCTCTGATGGTCTCTTCAGCATTGAACGATTTCAGGAGGTCCTCCGCATCGTCGAGTCTGTTGTCCGCAAGGGCCTCACTGAACGAGAGAAGGACCGGTAGCCACTCCCAGCGAGTCTTGTCTACAATCCTCTTTGCCTTCTCAATCCGCTCTCGTGCATCTGCGCTCATCTGAATCGTGGAAAGGCCTATGGCTGCCAGAGACAGGTCGATCATTGCACGTTCCGCCTTTCCCTCTTCTAACGCCTTGTCCGCAGCCTGACTGTACAGCTTTGCCATGTTCTCTGCACAGGTCAAGAAGTAGTCCGAGTTGTTAAGCTTGTGACATGAGTAGGCGGCCCAGAGGTAGGCCTGTGCGGCAGTCTCGGTGAGTCCCGCTTCAAGGGCTTGGTCTGCAGAGTTCTCGAAGAGTGTGAGCGCAGTGTCGAACTCACTCACCTGTTTGTATTGTGTGGCTGCCTCGAAGTAGGCCGTGGCCGCAGTCTTGTGGTCATCAGACTCCGCACTTGCCTCTGCAAAGATGTGATAGTTTTCCGCTGCCTTTCTGGTCATCTCCACTACTTTGTCCAGATAACACGCAGCTGCCTGTTTGTACTGGTTGGCAGCCTGATAGAACTTGTCACTCTCTGCAAACTCGCCAGCGAGCCGTTCCCACTGACTGCATTCGTGTTCCATTACTCTCTACCTCTTCAGAGCACACACTCTAGGCGCTAGACCTATCATCTGACAGCCTACTTATGCCTGTGTTGCACAAATACCTTATGCCGACAGACCGGATTCGATTATTCGCAAGGTCACTTGGACCTGCCAGACCTTGCCAGCTCGTCTAGGATCTCCTTGGCGCGTTCCACTTTGACCACCCCTTCCTTGACCATCATCTCCGCGACAAGGTCAATCATCTCGCCTCTTGCACCAGCGGTGGTGGCAACGTTGCGAGCATGCAGTGCCATGTGCCCCTTCTGGATGCCCTCAGCGGCAAGCGCTCTCAGTGCGGCCAGGTTCTGTGCCAGACCGACGCTGGCGATGACATGCCCGAGCTCAGACGCGGTCCTCACACCGAGTATCTTTACACATGCTCTGGCGACAGGATGAATCTTGGTGGCTCCACCAACAAGGCCTACTGCCATCGGTATCTCGATGGACCCAATGAGATTTCCGTCCGTGTCTCTCTCATATTTCGTGAGTGAGTGATATCCTCCGACCGAGGCATAGCTGTGTCCACCTGCTTCTATTGCCCTGAAGTCGTTTCCAGTCGCTATGACAACTGCATCGATGCCGTTCATTATTCCCTTGTTATGCGTGGCACAACGGTAGGGGTCCGCCTCCGCAAAGGCCCAAGCGGCGATGATACCGTCAACCACATCGTCCCCGCCGAGCAACTCCCTGTCGAACTTGGCCCGTGCTCGCACGAGTCTTAGGTCAGCCAAGTTGGACAGTATTCGCAGAAGGACTCTGCCGCGGGTCAGCTCCTGTATCCTTGGTGCAAGTGCTTCCGCCATTGTGTTGACCGCATTGGCCCCCATCGCATCGCGTGTGTCTACTATCAGTTCGGAGATCACCATCGGCCCGACCGACGAGTCAATCACTCGGACACGCAGGTCCTTTGCTCCTCCTCCAAACTTGACAAGAATCGGGTCCTTATCGTTCGCCATCCTGAGCAGTTCTTCCTTTGCCTCGAGGACCCTGAGCTTCGCCTCAAATGGCGCAGGGACGCTGACCGCCTGTATCTGAGCTATCATCACTGGTCCCGTGTCCGTGGCGGTGAATCCTCCATGCACTCTGGCAATCCTTGCGGCATTGCTGGCTGCAGCGACAACAGATGGTTCTTCGATTGCCATTGGGACCAGGTAGTCCTTGCCATCTATCAGGAAGTTAGTCGCGATACCTAGCGGCAGAGGCATTGCACCGACGACATTCTCTATCATGTGGTCGAGTATGGACATGTCCACCTTGCCGGGGTCAGTGAGCGGACCGATGTCCTCTTCCGTCACTCCAGTGGCTTCCTTGAGCATCCGAATGCGTTCTTCTCGCTCCAGCTTGTAGAATCCTGACAGTCTCGAGTCCCTGACCATGTTTCATCAACTGAGCCTACATCCGTGCACCTCTAATAAGACTGATGGGTGCGGGATGTGGACTGCGCAAAACGACAGTGCAGGACGAGTCGTGACCATAGGTTTAAGTCCGCCTCGACAGGCGAGGTGGTGATTCGGTTATGCCTTCAGAGCAGGACTTCAGTGAGACCATATACGGCCTCTGTAAGAAGAGAGGATTCTTCTGGGGGCCGTCTCCAGAGATATATGGCGGCAGTGCGGGTCTCTATGACCTTGGTCCCCTTGGCAAGCTCCTGAAGAACAGACTGGAGAACGTCATCAGGGCCTCCTTTGTCAAGGCAGGGTTTTGGGAAGTCGAGTGTCCCACCGTGTCTCCAGCGGTGGTCTGGAAGGCATCGGGTCATGAGGATGGTTTTGTTGACCCTGTCACAGAGTGTACAAAGTGTGGCCAGGCCTACCGGGCTGACAACCTGATTGAGGAGCAAGCCCCAACAGCCAATATCAGGGGTCTCTCCATTGACGAACTCACGGCGAAGATACGGGAACTGGACATAAGGTGTCCCTCTTGCAAGTCCGAACTTGGAGCGGTCCGCAGGTACAATCTGATGCTTCGCACAAAGCTCGGACTCGGTCAGGATGCGTACATGCGACCCGAGACTGCAACTACAACCTATCTTCTCTTCAAGCGGCTGTTGACATTCTTCAGGGACAGACTGCCAGCCATGGTCTTCCAGATTGGAAAGGCGTACCGGAACGAGATATCACCCAGACAGGGAATGCTGCGGCTCAGGGAGTTCACACAGGTAGAAGGGCAGATCTTCCTTCAGGACCCTGACGAGGTGCAGTGGCCTAAGTTCGAGTCGATTGAGAATGAGCAGTTGCCTCTTCTCCCATACACCACACAGGAGAAGAAGAGCGACAAGGTGGACTCAATCAAGATGAAGGATGCGTTGAAGAAGGGCCACTTTCAGACCCCAGCCTATGCATGGTGTGTCCACCTCGCCTACAGCATATTCCGCAGTATGGGCTTCTCGCCTGAGCACCTCCGTCTAAGACAACATCTTCCAAGCGAGAGAGCTCACTATGCAGCAGACGCGTGGGACATCGAAGTCCTGACCCGGAGCTTCGGTTGGGTCGAGTGCTGTGGCGTGCATGACAGAGGAAACTATGACCTGGGGCGTCACCAGGAGTTCAGCAAGGAGAAGATGACCACCAAGGTGGATGGCAAGGACACTGTACCCAATGTACTTGAGATAGCATTTGGAGTGGAGCGTCCTATGTTCTGCCAGATTGACAATGCGTACGACGAGGACCCCGAGCGGACTTGGTTGAGGTTTCCGCCCCCTATAGCCCCCGTGCAGGTCGCGGTCTTCCCACTGATGGACAAGGAGGAGCTCACTGGTCCTGCCAGTCGAATACACGGTGATGTGTCGGAGTCAGGTCTGATCAGCTACTATGACACGAGCGGCTCAATCGGCCGCAGGTACAGGAGACAAGACGAGATAGGCACGCCTTACTGTGTCACCGTCGACTATCAGACCATTGATGACGCCACTGTCACTGTGCGTGACCGCGACTCGATGGAACAGGTGCGGATACGGACCGATGACCTTCTGAGCACACTCAGAAGGCTGGTCTCTGGTAGAGTGAGCTTCGAGTCGCTGAAGAGTCAGGGTTAGCAGCAGCTGCCCAGAAGTTGGACGGTCTTGGACATCGCTGCGTGGTGCATGTATGACTCCGTGCGGGAACGGAGAGCTCGAGGTCGGCTCGACACATCATGAGACCTCGAGGAGTGACCCCAGTGCCGTATCCTGGGAGTGACAAGACTCCTGTGTCCAACTCTGTCCAGCTAAGAATGAACGGTGCCTAAGAGAGAGGTCCGTGCTTCCTGGCGCCGGGAAAGAGCTCTTGCAGCGCATCCATGATCGACGCCTTCTGGACTGTAACGCCCTTGCGCCTCAGGGCACCGTGGATCTCTTCGGTGATGTCGTCAATGCTCTTTCCCTTGAAGGGAATCTTGTCTGTGGTCTTGCCTGCACTCTTAATCTCGATTTCCTCGGTCTTCTTTTCTATGGTGTACTGTGTGCCAGTGATTCTCAATACGATGCCTCCGTATATTGGCCTAGTGAGTCATTTGCGAAATGTAGTATTAAACGCATCTGGCATTACAGAGCTGAGCATGGATTGGACCGCTGTCTGAGTGCGGGCTTGGACACGCTCTATGGCAAGGGCACGGTATGCGCGACGAACGCAGAGATGGTGACATGAATCCAGAGCGCTCAAGTTACTGTAGAAAGAGAGAAATAGTGAGCAGTCATCCGGGTATCAGGAATGCCATAGTGAGCGAGAGCCAATCAAGAGTCCAGATAAAGAGAATCCTTGCAGCAGTGGACGGTTCGGAGTATTCCGACAAGGCGGTGAAGTATGCGTGCGCAATCGCAGGGCCCCTGTCAGCTGAGGTCTATCTGCTCTATGTGGTGGCGATGCTAGTGAACGCGACCCCGTACGGCGATGCAGTGACCGACCAGCCGTTTCTAGCTCTGCAGAAGGTGGGAGAGGACGTATTGGCAAGGGCAAAGAGAGTGGCTCGTGACAACGGATGCGAGGCTGTGGACTTGATCAGTTACGGCGATGCCGCTGCCCAGATAATCGAAGTCGCTCAGGCAAAGAGTGTGGACCTGATTGTGATGGGCACACGCGGAATTGGCGGTATCAAGAGGCTCTTCGTTGGCTCCACCAGTGACAGGGTCATCCGACAGGCGAGTTGTCCGGTGATGGTCGTAAGATAGTCTGGTTCGAATGCTGAGGTCAGCTGTTTGACTCCGGGCGGCGAACTTGGGATTGCAGTCGACCTTGGCTCTTCGAGTATCAATGTGAGCGTGTTGAGTCTTGACTCAGGAGAGCAGGTCGGTAGCGCAGTCGTGAGCAATCCGCTCCTATCGGAGGGCCCCGAGGTCGTCTCAATGCTGCGTTCTTATGTGTCCAGCGAGCCAGAGTCGCAGCGGCTGAGGCAGCGCCTCACTCAGGCAGTTGTGCTCGCCACGAGGCATGCGTGTTCTTCTGGTGCGACCGACCTCCGCAAGGTGAAGAGTGCTGTAGTTGCAGGGAACAGTGTCACTCGGGGCATCTTCTTCGGACGGACACTCGACGAGCTGACCCGGCCTCCCTACACACTGGGTGACCGTGGCGCCATACTTCAAGGCGCAGGTGACCCCACCATCCCGGGATTTCCAGACGTGACGTGGTACTCTCCTCCGTGCATTGAGTCATTTGTTGGTTCCGATGCAGTCTGTGTCCTCCTGTATGCATTGAATAGAGATGACAGGGTACCGCTGCTGGTTGTCGACATAGGAACGAACACGGAGGTCTCTGTGTGCAGAGACGATTGCGTATGGACAGCGTCTGCTGCCTCAGGTCCAGCCTTCGAGGGGATGGCGATGGAGTGCGGTATGCCTGCAACTGTCGGAGCGATATGGCGGGTGAGGATTCCGTCAGCAAGCTCTCCCCCCCTCGTGGACACGATTGACGGCGGTCTTCCTCAAGGGCTATGTGGCACCGGAGCTGTTTCGCTGCTTGGCGAGCTGCGCCTGCATGGCATCATGAATGCTGAGGGGTCGATTGTACGGTCCTCGTCTCCAAGAGTGAGTGTTGTCGGCGGGATAGTACGTTATGCAGTGGTGGAGTCGCAGCAACATGGGGTCTACATCACGCAGCCGGACATCAGAATGCTGCAGCTGTCCAAGGCTGCAATCGCCGCTGCAGTCCTGAGAGTCCTAGACGTGTCAGAGACACAGCTCTCTCAGGTCGCCAGGGTACTCCTGACTGGTGCGTTCGGATTGCAGCTTGACCTTGACGCTGCCTACCGCATTGGGCTGCTCCCCCACATGAAAGATGCAGTCACAGTCCAGGTGGAGAATGCCGCACTACGCGGGGCAGAGATGATCCTGACGGAATCAGGTCTTCGCCGCGAGGCCGAGGAGATTGTAGCAAGGGCGAGATATGTGTGTCTCATGGACGACATGCTGTTCGACGAGATGGTCTCCGCGTTGAGGCGATTCGACAGGATTCAGTAGACGAGGTCTGTGGGGTCAAAGTCCTCCCCTGCCCTGCGCCGAGATGAAGACAGTGGGCGTCCGTCTGATGTCCTGACACGAGGCACGACAACTATGTGGAACGGCCTGAGTCTGTTTCTGCGCCTGAGTTCATTGATTCGGAAGGCGTTCTCAACAACACTCAACTCGTCAGAGACCACGAGGGCCTCAAGACCCTGCATCCGGTCCGCCCCACCCTCGGGCGTATCAATCGGGAATATCTGACATCTGTGGTTGGCGCCCTCAGCGCTGAGGAACTGGTTCAGGGCCTCCAGTCTCTCACTGAAGGACTGCATCTTGTGACGGTCGCTCTTGCCTTCGAGCATCACGTCCTTTGTGATTCCGATTCCCACCGTGTCTCCTAGTGCCAGAGCTGTTCGTAGCAGGTGTCTGTGGCCCTCGTGAAGGTGGTCAAAGGTGCCGGCAAAGACGACCATCTTGTAGGGTCGTTCAGTTTTTGATGACAACTCACACATCCCGCGTTTCAATTAAGCCAAGTTCTCTCATGTCATCCACAATCTTGGACAGTGTGCTGGGATCGGTGTACCCGAACTGGAAGCATATGCGGTCCCAGACCTCGGTCAGTGACCTCCATTCCGCAGAGAGATTGAGCAGTTCGTCAACCCGACTCATAAAGTGCTGGTCCTTCTGGAGGAGCGTCAGATACCTGCTCCGGGACTCGGGTCTTGCCTTCATAATATAAGAGGGCCTCAGTGCATATTGGACCTTTCGACGCACTTCCATCTGGAACGCGCTTGGGTCAATCTTGATTTGTCCCTCTTCCTTGGGCTCCAGTCCGCTGCCCACACACGCGCCCTCGTATGCTTTGCGCAGGACCATCATCTCCGAGGTGTAGGCCATCTCCAGGCTGGCTCTGAGTGCGTTTGCAAGAGCCCTCTGGACTGTGATGAGCGGCCACTCCTGAATGGCTCTCTCCAGGGTCTTTCTGCCGAGTTCATAGGCATATCCGAGCCACCTCATGTATTTGGGATACAGCTTCTCCGGGTCGTCCTTGCAGCTGGAGAGCTCGTCGACGCCCTCCATCCCAACCCTTGTCATCAGTTCAATCATCTCATTCCTGGTTGCTGTGAGCAGACTCTCCTTGCACACTAGTGCCGGATAGGCGAGCGTGACGGCTGACAGGACAAGTGCACGGGACACATAGGCCATCTGTCGAACGTCCAGCTTGTCGGTGCTGTCGCAGGACGTGTGGTAGAATCTGTCCGGATCCTGATTCAGCATGACGGCTGGAATTGACAGCGTGGAGTCAGTGAACATGAAGTGGTCTGAACCCGCACTGTATGCGTGGTACTCGTAGGGCAGCGGACACATGGTGCCGCCCATAGCTGGGTCTCTCTGTGTCGCCGACTCTGTGCGCAGCCAATAGTCCAGCACATTGTTCAGTGTACTGGGCAGGGAATGTGGTGTGCGATACAGTTTGAGTGTGGAGCCGGCCTTTGCAGGGTCTGCTCCCACCATGTCCACGTTGATGACTGCAAGTGCCCGATTGACCAACTCTCTATCGCCATGTATCAGCCTGATAGTGCCATGCCACTCCGGCACCCAGACAAACCGGATGGAGTATTGTGGGGTCTCAAGCTGTCCTTCTGCGATGAGCCGCGTAACAACCCTCAGAACCTCCATGATTGCTCCTGCACCTGAAGCATTGTCATTTGCGCCGGGGTGTGGATGGCATATGTGAGCCATGAGCCAGACCTCCTTTGAGGAGTCCTTTCCGGGTATGACCGCGGAGAGGACCTCCTCAGGTCCCGACTTTAGCTCTGCGTCAACAGTTGCTCTGACTCGGACCCTCTTTCCTTCCGCCAGCATCTTCTGGATCTTCACGCCATCGGCCTGACGGAGCGCAAAACCGAATCCGGTCCTGCTGGCTTCTCCCGGGTCGGGCCAGAGCGCCTCATACCTTCGCAGGCTGGCAATCTCATCAACTCCTGACGGTGGGACATATGTCAGAATCCCTGCTGCGCCCATCTCTATGCATGCTATCTTGTGAACGAGTGAGGCGCGGCTCTCAGTGAGCACTATCTTGCCCCGAACATCCTTGTTCGTGTAGTCCTCCCGAGTCAGTCCCTTTCCAACGTACACTACGTCGGCCTCTATATCTGCAGACACCGAGTGAGCGGCCAGCGATATGGGCTCTGTCTGGAAGTCAGCCAGTCTGCGACTCTCAGGTTCTATCAGTTGTAGCGTTCCAGTCTTCGGATACCAGGCATATAGGGAGTCCCAAGTGGAGATAGACCCCTCGCCTGTGGCTGTGTACTGGTGGATGGTGACCTGAGCTTCTGAAACCCTCTCAATTTGGTCCTTGATGCACAGGATTGCCTGGTGGATTCCCGGACTAGCCTGTATTCGGTGAAAACGAGACAGGTCAATCACATAGTCGAGGGCTCTAACACCAGAGACTGTGTCCGCAATAGCGGTCCTGACGTTTGAAGGGAGCATTTGTCACACTCCCCCGGATGGCAGTCCATCCTCCATAAGTATCTTTCACAAGATGTCTGACATGGGAGTCTAGCTGCTCACATCACATGACACCGGATTCAGACTCAGAGGTGAGCTGTTCATCACAAGAATCCGCAATCAGCGTGCTTCAGTCCGGACATGGTGCTGCATACACGACTAGAATGCCGCAACTTGTGCAGACACTACAGGCATCAGGAATCAATAAGGAAGACCCGGAGGGCTTGATGACCCCCTCCGGTCAGTCTACACATAGTGGCATCAGTTCTAGTCCTTGTTAGACTCAGAAGGTGCTGGCCCGGCAGGCTTTCGTCCCCCAAGTCTGGCGTCTATGTGCAACAGAGCAGGAATCGAGTCCTTTGCCATCTTGATCAGGTCCCGGTTCTCTGTCGCGTTCTTCTCTTCCTCCACTTGTTCGTTGTAGAACCAGCGGAGGAATGACTGTGTGGCCCTGTCGCCCAGCCGCTCGGCAATCTCGCCTATCTTGTATATGCGCTCAGTCACGGTCCTCTCATGGTTGAGTGCGTCCTCGAAGACCTCCAGAGGTGAACCCCATTCTGTTCTTGGTGTCCGAATCTCCTTCAGCAGGGTCCTGCCTCCCCTTTCCGTGACGTGTCGATGGAATCTGATGGCATGGTTGTATTCCTCGTCAGCCTGGACCTCCATCCAGTGTGCCATCCCTCTCAGGTTTCTGCTTTCAAACCAAGTTGCCATCGAGAGGTATATGTAACCACTATACAGCTCAAAGTTGATCTGGTCGTTTATTGCATCGACCAGCTCTTTAGATATCTCCAGATTCATTTCCTCCGTTGGGTTTCTTGTGAGAGTTAACCGTAAGAGGTGATTAACTATATTTAAGCGCTTTGGTGTGGCACTGCCGTATGTGCGACGAACCTTTTTGTACACGACTTCACCTAGTCGATGACGCGCACAGAGGTGTTGTCTTGTGGCCGAGCTGAACACACTCACTGTAATTATTGAATTCATTCCGCCTATCGTAGTCACGTTGGTCTATCTCATCGGACTGAGGCATCAGAGAAATCGCTACATCGAGGCATTTCTGCTTCTGATGTACATCAAGACTGTGACCTTCTTTCTAATGTTGATGGCTCGCGCTGCTCTCGTCGTGAGTGGCTTCAATCCACAAGTCGATTCATCGACACTGGCATCGGTTCTCCTGACCGACTTCGTCTTCCAGTTCATGTACGCATTGCAAGAGCTACTGACATGGGTGATGGTGTCATTTATTGCAGTGCTGTTTGGTATGTTCGTGCTTGGAGTGAAGATGGCGTTTCAGGACCCACTGAAGATGCGTTTTGCAAACCTGATTCGTCGGATCACTGGCAAGACCCCCGAGAGTGACGGATTCAGTGGGTTCAGAGATAGGCTTAGTAACCTGAGATTCGAAGGCCTTCCTGAACATCCGTTGGACCCGGCAGTGCAGTCACACGTATGGAGAGACTCTTGGAGAGACTACCTCATCATCGGGCTAGCAACTCTGCTGCCATCAATACCCGCCTACATCGGCTCCTACCAGGACTACGTTTCAGGTGTCACCACCGCATCAGCTTATGCATCTGGTGTCTTTGTCCTCCTGACATGGATGTACCGTTTCGGGTATCCGTCGTCCAACCGCTTGGCAAAGGCTGCTGGGCTCAGACTGGGAGACCGAGACGTGGGCGGAGAGATGATGAGGGGGGTTCTTGGTTGGTTCTTTAGGTTCAACATCCTGCTCACACTGTTCTTCATCGGTCAGGATATCCATAGGGCGGTCTTCGCGCCACAGAGTGCTGATGCCCTGAACAAGCTCGTCGATTACTACGTGCTGGGTGTGACTCAGGCCGCTCCGCCCATTCTATTTGCAATCATCGTGCTCCCACTGGCCGAGAAGTTCGCGGTCATCATGTATAAGAGCCTCTTCGAGTGGCTGTACGGCTTCAAAGCGCGCATGACCCAACTGCATCTGCGAGCAAGGGCGGTCAGTCTGGCGGGCTCTCTGACTACGGGTGGTGTTGCCACCCTTGGCTTCCTAGGTGCTATCGCGGGTGTGACACTGTTCACTGCATACAGCATCGGAGTCGGCTACGTATTCAGACCCGGCTTGATAACAACTGATGTTGAGAAGCTGCTAGAGACCGCTGCCACGAATGCACAGCTGATAGTGCCGTTGAACTTCGTCATGCTAGTGTTTTCGATTCCAATGGCCTTCATGATATTCACCGGAGTCGTTGGTCACTATGTGCGAAGCCGAACCGGCGGTAGTGTTGTGTCCTTCGGGGTCGTCGCTGCGGCTCTAGTCAGCATAATCCCCTACTTTGTGTTTCCGAACCTGGACTACATACTCGGGCCTGCGGTCAACGAAGTCGTATTCGAGGGCACCTCATTCTACAGAGTGCGGTGGCTTGTGTATGTCGCAACGGAAGATCTCCTCCTATCGAGGTACGCGTTCCAGTTCCTAGTGAATGTGCCGATATGGCTATCCTCTGCGATATTTGTCATGTACTACCTTGAGTATCGCAAGCGATGGCAGGTCAAGTGCGGAGTGACACTCCGACCGCTGCTAAGCGTCTGCGCCGAGGATGTCCGACATGTCGTGACGATGTTTGTCGTGGGACTTGCAGTGGCAGCCGCCGGCGTGATATGCCTGTCCTTCCTAGTGGCACCCGTGGTGCTGATCCATCTAATAGAATCGCTCATTGCCGAAATAGGCCTGCCCGATGGTCTAGAGGCGGCCCTTGCAATGCCGGGAGTTATGCCACTGCTTCTGATGGAACACAACTTGATCCGGACTCTCTTGATGCTGGTCATAGGCCCGGTCTTTTGGACACTGATACTCTGGGTTGTTGCGGTGAAGCAGAAGACCCAATCGGAGAGGACTGTTGCACTACTTGGTATTGTGATGATAGTCTACTGTGGGATAATCGCCATAGTTCTGACGATGCTATACCCGAACCCCTTCGGACCGCAGCCGTGGGTATCGCCACAAGCGGTCTTGGGATACCATGCACTGAGAGTGTACAGTGTCCTCTTTGGTGCTTGTCTATTGGTACTGCTGGTCCGGAGAGTTGCTGGTCTAAACAGTGGAGGCTGGTGGTTCCCACCACTTGCCACTCTCTTCGTGACGGAATACCTTGTCTATGATGACCAGTTCACACTCATAGCTCTGATTGTGCTTCCCTTCGTACTCGCACCTGCGATGAGAGTGCTTGAGAGGGACAAGACCCATGATGATGAGGACTTCTTACTCACGTACATCCGAGTGAGTCTCATGTCTGTGGCGATTGCGGAGGTGCTGTCAACAGCTCTCTGGGTGGCCGGCATCGGCACACTCGCATTCATGTATGGTAATGGCCTCTCGTATCTCGCAAGCATACTCCCTCACGGTGTCATCGAGATACCTGCATTCCTGTTCGCCGCGGCAGCCTCGCTCACAATAGCAAGGGAGCTGGGTCCATCAGTGACAAGAGAAGAATGGGACGCCATTCCGTCGAAGACAAGGTCTCTGTTGACTGATGCCCGACTCTGGAGGACGTTCATCCTGATAGCGTTCTTCCTGTTCATCGGGGCGATGATTGAGGCCTATGTGACTCCTCTGGTGTCTCAGATGGTGGAGTACGGATTCCTGTGAGTCGTCCGTGCTTCCCATCTGAGGGAAGACTGTCAGTTGTCTAACAGACACAGTTGGATGCAGGAGTCTTGCCACCGTAAGGAGACCATATTGGAGTAATTCTTCGAGGTCCGCCTTGGTGGTGAGTTGACCTCAGTTTAGGTATCTCTGCACCGGGATAAGCATACTCGTGTGCTATCTCCGCGAGTGTCCAGCTTCTGGACGGCTATTGCCAACCCGTTGAGAACCGGATGCTGACCACGATTGCATCTAGGAGATGACATTCGGTGGCCAATGAATGCCAATGCACACTCTATGATCTGAGAATTGATCCGGTAGTGGTATTCGCGTAAGCCGAGTAGGCTGTATTAGACTCGTTCGAAGTGATATGGCCTGTTACAATGACCGTGACTCGTCCATCTCTGCTTCTAGCTGCAGGTTCATGATTGATGGCATTGCGACAACATCCGGTCTATGAGTGATACAGCATGAAGAGGGGCTGTACCGGACGGCAGTATCTGGATCGATTGAGGTGTCGGTGCAGACAATCGAGGCGTCAACAGCGCCTGACAAGACTGAAGGTGATGTGATAGGTCCGGAACACCAACGACTGCCATGACTCGTCTAGCTGAAACGTCGTGGCGACACCATAAGCGGCATCTGCAGGTGGCTTCAAGAAACACTGCTCTTGTCCGTGCATGCTGTGATCCTCTCATTCAGATCGAAAGCAAGCGTCATGCTTGCCGGCTTGAAGTCATTTCCATACTGTCCAACCACAACTTCCGCACATGGAATTCACCATGAAGTAAGCTTATAACGTTTCCAACGGATATGACTCTATTGTTAATGGCCATCACCGATGAAGGTTTCGCGCTTGTGGACTGCCAACTGTTGTGACACACTCCTTAGCAGTGCGAGACAGTCAGCGACTGATGGGCATCCGCTCAGAGGTGACCCTTCTTGAGGTTGAGAACAAGCAGCACTCCTCTAGTACTCCCATGTCTACTACTCACTCTGCTGATGATTCTGCCAGTCGTCCCGACAATACCGAGCGGGGCTGAATCTCTTGCTCCTGTCACGGTGTTGGGGCCACCGACTGGACCGAGCATGCGAGCAGATTATCCTTACAACTACACGCATGTTGTCTGGGAACAGGGAACAAGAAGCGAGTCTTACAGCGACTCTTACGCGTTCCAGGACTGGCAGTTTGGCCCCGCGATAAGATGGCAGATCAAGAATGCCACCACAGGGGCTTCCATAACAGTCATGGATACGCTAGTGATTGACGGTTGGTTCGACTTGGAGGTACAGACTCCAAAGGCCTCTCTGCGAGGGCAGCTGCCATACGCAGTCGGTGTCATGGGCACATACTTCAACGTGACAGAGATGGCGACTGGGGAATTCTCATCAAATACCATCGCCATGATTGCGGTGTATATTGTGCCCCAGAACCGCTGGGAGTTCTACTCCTCATGGAATGCGACATGGGCAGAGCCTATCGAGTCCGGTGGTTTCAAGGAGAGTCCTGTCGAGGCGACTGACCTGCCCCCAGACTGGAGCTTTGAGGATGAGTTCGGTCCTGCAGTCAACCCCTTCCTTGAGCAGGACAAGACTGCCAGTCAGTACTACATTGGTCCAGATGATGTCTGGACAAGCTTTCGGTTCAAGCTGAACGAAAGCTCACCACGAGGGGTCTTCAGCTTTGGAGCAATGGCACTAGACAGCAACCTGAATCCACTGGCCGAGAGCATAGCCACAGAAGAGAGCGCAAGGACCGTGGGCATGACGCTCCACGAGGTCTTGGCCGAAGCCACTGGTGGTTACTACGAGTTGAGCCGCCTTGATGATGACGGCAACACGGTCTACTCGGCGACTCGGGGCGTTGACTTCAATGTGACACTTCGAATTGGAGGTTTTAACCTCGACAATGCGACTGTCTTCTTCGAGCTGCCGTGGCAGGTCCTCCGAGAGGAGTTGGTCGAAGGTCCCTACCAAGAGCACATTCAACGAACCGGCGGATGGGTGTTTGACGTGAGCGCGGGCACCTATGTCTGGAACGCGTCTCTGGTGGTCGATACTGTTGAAGTCCGATATGGCCTTCATTGGGAGACGCATCCGGTGTACATCGATTCGGGAACAACGTACTCTGTCTGGGATGACGACCTCGGGCAATATGTGGATGTCTGGACCCCTGGCTATGTCGCTCTGGTTTACTGGTTCGAGAACAACTCCTTCTCGACGATGTACGGATACATGGTTGATGGTTACAAGTGGGTTGTCGAAGGCCTAGACGCGCACCCTAACCTGCCGCTGTCGTTCATTCTTAACACAACCTCAAGCATACACTACTATGCTGATGGGCACGACTACGTGGTCTTCAGAGGACACGTCAGTGAAGACATGTTGCCCACCGGCGGTGCTAGTTGGCAAGCAATGCATATGGATGTCCAAGTCCTGACAGAAGACGACAAGCGACTGATACCCTTCGCAAGCCTGCCATTTGCAGATGAGAGTGACATCGCAATGGATCAGATGCTGAGGGTACTCGCCGTAGAGAGTCCTGTTTCCGTTGTTGAGTTGACTCGGAAAGAGGAAGAGTATCGATCCAACTGGTTATTCGCAGTTGACAGAGGTGACACCTTCACAGTGCGCGCGCGACTCCAAGGCGGCGCCGATGTGGCCGGTGAGATTGATGGTGTGGCGTTCGTGCTTAGCTCCTATGAGCATGAATGGGGGACTGACGCCTTCGGTGACTGGTCACAAGAAGAGTCCGTGGAGCTGTGGATTCGTGCTTCACCTGCAGGTCAGTTCGAAGTGAAGACCTACAACACTACGAGGAGGGTGTCCTATGAATATGGCACATACTGGGAGTGGCAGTACATTGAGGTCTTCGACGGCTTCTGGGACTGGCAACTTGTAGAGATCACCGGATATGGCTGGCATGAGAAGTGGTGGAACTTTACGTCGGGCACTTGGACTGACATACCTCTGTACAGATTCGCTCCTGAGACCGTGATGCCAGTGACATTTGCTGAGGCTGGGAACCTCACCTACGAGTTGGTTGGCAATGACCTTCGAGTCGCATTTGATGTGACTGTTACCCAGTCGATGCCTGAGACCAGTTGGGACTGGCAGTTCTTCTATGGCGACCTTCAGATGGTGATTGACTACGAGTCTGGTTGGGGGTACCATGAGCTCTTGGGTTGGAAGTACGACTTGGTATACAGCTACCAGGATGGCCCGGATCGCCTATATGCAGAACGGCCGTATCGCGGGCATACAATGCGGAACAATGACACAGACGAGCTTTACCATGCAGACTGGAGTGCCTACATATCCATCGGTGGCACGAATCACACTGTGAGAAAGTTCGTGGAGCAGTATCCGGATGGTCTTGTCTATGAGCGTTTCATCTACGAGGAGTGGGACCCCACTGCGTACGACCCGTGGACTGGAGGTTATACAGGCAATTGGGTGCGGTACTACGTATTGGATAACGGTACACGCATAGACGTTCTTGAAGGACACGAGTCCGAGATATACAATATCACCGTGCAGTCCGGAGAGTGGTTCCTAGCGCTTCACGACGCACCTTGGGGGGTGCCCTATATGCCGGGTCTACAGAGGCTGATGCTGGCGAACGGAACGGTGCTGATAGAACCTGACGCCTATTGGGCAGGCTTCGGAGCTACCCCACTTGGCACTGTCCCCGTTGCGAAGATTGGACGTTACTCGCTGCTGAATGCTTCCATCTCCGTCTACTGGGCTGTGGACCCCGTTTGGATGGGTGACCACTATACATTCTATGTCAATGGTACCAATGCGCCGGTAGATGTGTGGTACGGTTATGCGCCCGATATCGATTTCGAGGGCTACTTCTACTTCAACTCCACTGACGGCAGTACGTACTGGTTCCTCGACGGACTCTGGCCAGTCGACATCTATAGAGGAGAGCATGGAGGCAAGGCGGTCATCGCACCTGAAGCACTTGCCTACTACTTTGCATATACTGACATCAGGGGAGTGAAGGATGAGCTACCGTATCCCGGTGCTGTGCTCTATGGGCCCGAAGACCTAGAGTATGTGACCCCGGTGGCGCTCCAAGTACACATCAATGGTCACTACCGTCCAACATGGCAAGCGGGCAGTTACCACTACTTCAATGCGACAGAGGGTCTTGACTACTGGTATCAGTTCTATCATGCAGACGTCGAGGGTGTCATCTATAACCTCACGCTCTTTGGACTGAACCCGAACAGTCCGTGGAGTCCGACCTACGAATGGGACTTCCCATGGGTGACCACGGGCAATGGGACCCAACACTTCCCGTCCCTCGACTTTGCCGGATGGAGACTGGCTTACGGGCATCGTGATGCCCAGACCTACGAGTTTGTCATTGATGGCTTCCTTGAGTTGACGAGCGGCTACTACGATGACACGTACAGTGCTGACTTTCTGGTCTACAATGGCTCCTCAGGTCACTACGAGGCCAGGACAAGGGATGGGTGGGTGTTGGCCCTCAATGATACCACAGGCGAACTCACAAGCGTGCGAGGGTACTTCTACAATCTAACCTTCACGAACGGCACCAGTGTGTACACATCGTATCCATACGTGAACGCGTATGAGGTCTATGACCCCGTCAGAGGCATGTATGACCTGGAGTGGTTATACACATGGGACCTCGATGGAGACGTCGTCAGTTGGAGTCTCGAAGACACCTACACCACTCGCATCGTGCAAGTCACCATCATTGACATTGGTTCTGTCTACTACTTCGAAGTCGAAGGAGTACTCAGAGAGTGCCAGTCATACATGTTGGTAAGTCGGTGGGACTTCTCAGGCCAGTCTTGGATTGAGTTCAACATCCCAAGTCCGAATCTCGAGTACCCAACACTGTTGTATGACGTTACCAATTCCAGCGTCGTGTATGAGGTGATGCCCATGTATGCCAACGAGATGACGGAAGTCAACTACACGTATCACATTCCGGTCTTTCATGCGGGCCCAACCAACTTCACTGGCAATTGGGAGATGATCCACAGACTGTTCACTTTCTGGGGATACGGAATGAAGATGGACTATGTTCCTCTGCCAGTGACGGTCATTCGCAGTCAGTGGACGATAGTTGTCGGCGTCCCCAAGTTCGGTCTCTGGGGTATCCAGTCTTGGGCAATAGACTTGTCCACTGGAGCGCTTGACCTTGACGGAGACCTCGGCACGACTGATGACCAGTACTATGTGCTCCACTCTTACGAGAGCACGGACACATACAGGGTGGATGAAGAGTACCTCCGAGTGCACATCAAGTGGGAGCCCAACTCCACTGTGTCTGGCGACGAGGTCTATGTGGACTCATACACAGGCCTCCGAACGGTCAATTGGAGCTACGACTGGGCAGACAACTTCTACTGGCGGAGAGCAGACACTGGAGAGCCACTCACTCCTGCAGAGTGGACGCAGGTCACTGACACAATCTATGACAGCCAAGGTATGCCAAGACCCGGCTACTGGGACATTGCTTTTCTCAGCAGGAACTTCACTTCCGATGACCTCAGGCAGCAGGCCGCTGAGGAGGGTTGGGACTGGGCCGCCAGTGAGTCGCAGGAGTGGAGCTGGATCTGGTGGGAGCTCTCTGAACACTACGTGACGGAGCTGCCAAATGCGACAGCTGTGTCTGTGACCGTCTCATATCAGTACGCGGGAGCGTTTGCGTGGAATGACACCAACCGCAACAACTACACAGACATAGACCCGATGAACATTGAGAGTTCAGAGGTCACACACTACTGGCTTCCTGTGAGCGTGGACGATGTGTCATTTATCACCCCGAACGGTTCTCTGTCCGGTGACATTATGTGGTCGCTCGACGCCGCCGTGCCCTTTGGGGTCACATTCACCAATGTGACTGGTGCTGCGTTTCCCTTCGGAGACCGCTCTTACTGGGACTGGTACGCGCAGCAGCAGACTGGCAGCAACTTCGCAACATTTGATGAGCGGCCGACACTGACTGAAGTCAGCAGTTTCGGCATCGGGGTGTCATTCACAGGCGAGGTGAGCGAACCGGACAACACGGCGTCTGTGAAGTTCAACATGACTGTTGGTGACTGGATGGTCGACGCACCCGGTGGGCGCAGCCTCCTGACCAACAGGTCTCTCGGACTGGCATTCTTCACCGACGTCGAGCTCTATTCGGAGACCGGTGAACCAATCCTGCCTCAGTACACAGACGACCTCGGCAATCCGTTGTTCAACAACGAGACCGTCGCGTCTGAGAACTTCACACTATCGACCGGGTTGTCCAGCTACGGCTCGATGAACATGGGTGACTCACCCTATGTCTGGTCCAAGAACAGAAGTGCGACCTACACGCGGGTGAACTCCCAGACTGTTCCGCTCAGTGTATTCGAGGCTGCCTACATATCGGACAGCGGTATCACTGCGACCTCTTTTGACATCTCATCCAGTCAGTTCTACACCCTTGTCAACTTCAAGTGGTGGGACGGCTATGCAGTGTCTGTTGATCCGGTCTTCATCAGCTATGTCTCGGGACAAGGCGTCACAGACAATACAGCTCCGTCGATAAGCAACGTCGAGACAGAGGTGCTCTTCGTCAATGGAAAGGAGCGGCTCTACTACACTGTGACTGTGACCGACACAGGTGGATCGGGTCTGGCAAGCGTTCGCATTGTGAATCTGGATGACCTTGGCAGCAATGTCTCGCTGACGTATCGCGGAGACATTCAGGCATGGGTCGGATATGTGGAGATGCAGGGGACCACTCCATACACCTTCAACTCCACGATTGCTGCAGTTGACTATGCCAGCAACGAAGCAACCAGCGATGAGATTCACCACACGTTCTACAACGACCCCACACCACCCGAGATCTCGAACGTGGGGAGTCAGTCAATTGGCCCACAGCAGAGCTATGTTCTGATCAGTGCCACGGTCATCGATGTGGGCGCTTCGGGAACCGACCATGTTGACATCTATCTCGTTAACACGGAGCAGACGGTCTCCATGAGCTACAACGCGTCGATTGACAAGTGGCAGGCATATGTAGCTAGAACTAGCGGTTCTGCATACACACTGGCTTACAGAGTGCTTGCGTATGACAGGGCTGGCAACCTGAAACAGAGTTCGCAGTTCACATATGCGTTCAAGGACGCCATCGCGCCGTCCGTGAGTGCAGTCAGTGCAGTCACCGTCTACCCGGCGGGCCAGGAAGCATTGTACGTTAGTGCCTCTGTGGGTGATACTGGTGGCTCAGGACTCGCGTCCGTACAGCTGACCTACACGATAAGTGGTAACCCCACCACCGTGGCAATGAGCTACAATGCGTCCACTGCTCGGTACCAGCACACGGTTCCCAACCAAGCGCCGGGCACCTACGTGTTCTACACGATAACGGCGACTGACAATGCCGGCAACTCGTTCACGACGACGGAGCGTGTATACAGGTTCTCGACATCGGGGGACACTCCACCCGGAATAGGTTCGCTAAACCTGAACCCACAGGAGCCCTCCTCTTCGCAGGCCGTCAACGTGTCGGTGACCATCCTAGATGAGGGGTCCATTCTGAATGCAACCCTCTACTACAGGGTAAACGGAGGGCCCTATACTGGCCTTGCAATGACCCACACCGGTGATGTCTACTCTGCAGTCATTCCTGCGCAGCCACACGGCTCTATCGTGGAGTGCTATGTTGTCGCCTTCGACAATCTGGAGCAGAGGTCGGAGTCATCGGTCACTTCCTACACTGTCAACGACGATGTGACTGCTCCTGTCATAACCGGCCTGAGCATAGACAAGTCGACAGTCACTTCTGCGGACTCTGTCGTTGTGAGTGCAACAATAACCGATGATGTTGCGGTCAAGAATGCAACCCTGTACTACAAAGTGGGGACGGGCAGCTGGATTGCAGTGGTGATGACACATGTGGGAGATGTGTACAGTGCCACAATCCCGCCACAGGCTGATGGCTCTGTGGTGACCTACTATGTCCGCGCATACGACACATCGGACAGACACAGCGACTCGGCTGAGCAGTCCTACACCGTACAGGACGCAACAGGAACTACGACGACATCTCCGGTGTCACCTCTGCCAGAGATGACCATCATAGTTGTCCTGGGTGGTGCCGGCGCCGCAGTGGTCGCGATTCTACTAGTGCTCCGGTTGCGAAAGAAGAACTAGAAATCGGTGCGGGCCGCGAGCCCGCTCCACCCTTTTTCCTCTCTTTCTTGCTTGCACTCACTATCTCCTCAGAGTGCCATATTGAAGGCACATTCACACGAGTCCTGATCAGTCTCGGGACATTCGTCTGAGATCATGTTGACGACCGCAGACGTTTCGTAACTCTGGCATGCCGACATGAGCAGTATGTGCTGCAGGTGGCAGTCACGCCTCCTCGGAGCCCCTTTACACGAATCATACATCGAAGTTTTCCTTATATGGATTGGCGGTAGCATCCTACTAGTAGACTTGAGCGCCACAGGTCTACCTGGTTATGTACGCTAAGTCACTGCACTGTACAAGACCATGCTAGACCTGATGCGCATTTACAGGAGTTCAGTCAACATGCGAGCGAGATTGATAAGTCGCCAACTCCTCTCAGTTGCAGCAGTCTGTCTCTTCCTGTTCTCGATGCTGTCTTTGGATGCAGCTCCCCAAGCTGACAATATGACCATCCAACCAAAGACAGAGACATCAACAGTGTCCCAGAGTCCGCATGGCAGTGGGACATATGTGAACTGGAACCAGGATAGCGGCAACAGCAGCAATGAGTGGACTTGGAGCAATACAAACTGGCTCTTCGGACCCAGACCAACCTTCAAGATATACCATCAGAACGGTTCTGAGCTCACGAAGGACAGTTATGCAGAGATTAACGAGAACCTCACCTTCCAGGTGACCGTTCCCAAGAATGTGTTCACTCATGGAGGCGTTCTGGGCCGGGTGAGCTTCTATGGCTATTACATGAGCTCAAACATGAACTTCAGCGCCAGCTTCAGCATGGAGTTCAATGCCTACAGCTACGAGCCATGGTATGCATACAGCTGGGCGTACAACTCTAGCGAGGGCCCATCTCCGCCCAGTCCGAGCTTCCTTGATATCCTACCATTGTTGTGCTCGAACAGTTCCGACGCGAACAGATACTATGTGAACTTCGTCGTGAGGTTCACAGCCGAGTCACCGATTGGACTCTTTGGCATCGACATGACTGTTTCCGACAACAACTACAACACAATTGGGACCTACAACTATGGCTCCGGATGGGAGTTCAACGGGATTGCAGTGGGCATACCTCCGAACCAGGCATGGTCATTCTCCTACGGCGGAACCTACACCCTCCAGAAGCTCGACCTAGAAGGAGATCCCCTCTATTCTGTAAGCAGAGGCCGGGACTTCATCATGCGGTTCAATGTGAGTGGTCCTGAACCAGAGTATGTGCAACTCGGTCTGCAGATACCGCCCATGATGCAGGTCGCGGTCGAAAAGACTGGTATGCACCGGGAGATGAAGGTCTCAACCGGTGGCTGGGTCTACGACACCACCATGCAGACCTACATATGGAATGCAACAGTCGAGGTGAGCTACTACGAAGACGTGTACGGTCCATATCAGTCGTATGAGTATGTCGATGTTGGCATATACAAGGAGGTGCAAGTGTATCGTCTCTATGAGGTCTGGGACCCGGAGCTGAGCCAGTTCAACCGCACGGTCGTTCTTGAGAACACCTGGGCTTACCGGTACATGATGTTCATCTACAACAGCTCACTGGGCTTTGAGACGAGACTTGGTTATACCTACTATGGCTATCCGTGGGACCACTATGTCGATGGTGAGTACAACCGGATTATCACTGTCTATGAGCCCATACCCTCTGACTATCCTGTCTTCTACGAACTCAACATGGGTCTGTGCTCTGTCAGTACCTTGGGCATTGACCTCACCGTGGATTTCGTCGGGCACTTCACTCAACTCATGCAGCAGAGCGGTGCCTACGATTACTTCTCGTTTGAACCGCTGGTCATGGGTCCCGATAACGCAGTCTATCAGCCCTCGACGTATGGCCAAGCTCCAAGACAGACACCATCCGACTTCGAAATGGCCAAGAGGATCACGATTGAGCGCCCGGTGACCATTGCGCGCCTCCTCAAAGAGGATGGGACCGAGCCACGAGGCTGGCTCTTCCAGGTCAATCAGGGTCAGAACTTCATGGTCAAGGGAAGGCTTCAGGGCGGTGGGTCATTGGCGTCCGACATAGATGGCGCGGCCCTGGAACTTGAGGCCTATTCTGGTTCATGGACAGCTAACGAGTCCATATCCTCGCATGTCACATACGACATCGTCATGGACATGCATGGAAACCCAACGCTGCAGGCGTTCAATCACACTCAGAAGTACAACTACACCTATGGCAAGTACATGGACTACGTGTACACCAACATCACAGGCTGGCACTACGAGTACAACAGCTCGACCAGCACATGGGAGTGGGTGAACAGCATGTACTGGGAGTGGCGCTGGATGGAAGTCGAAGGTTGGCACTGGCAGTGGTGGTACTACAACCAACTCACAGGCGAGTGGCAACAGAACGGCTTTGACTACCGAAGTTCTGAGGCGAAGGTATCAGACGACTTTGCTCGAGTCACAGGCTTTGCATCATGGGTTGACAGTGGAGACCTGTTCGTGACCTTCCTCGTCAACATGAGCGAGAGCGTGCCGTCCACAAGCTACTGGTGGGACTTTGCGTTCCTGAACAACACGTGGTATGAAGACTATTCCAGTGGCTATGGCTTGCATCAGGTGCTCACATGGGACCGCGAATGGGTCTACAGCTTCGATATGGGTGGTGACAAGGTCTATGTGGATCCATTCAAACAGAATCAGCTGGCATTCCTCAACACAACGCTGAGCCCAGACTTCATGAGAGGAGAAGAAACTCCCTACATAGTGAAGGATGGTGTCCAGTACACCGTGAAGGTCATCAAGAGCTATGACCCGTGGTCCGGAACGGAGAATGAGGAGTTCTTCTTCTACGACCACTACGACCCGGAGGAAGGCAAAGACTACTACTACTATCTCCTGCCCAACACCACGAAGGTCCTCGTCACATACACAGATGCGAAGTACATATACAATGTGACGGTGAATGACGCTGAGTGGTTCCTGACCAGCATGGAGTGGCCGAACTACTGGTACGACTATGGCTCAAGCAGCAATTACGCATGGTGGCTCGATCTCTATGGAGCTGTGCACTACTATCCTGACCCCGTCTCCTATGCAGCCGTATATCATGACAAGGTGGAATTGGAAAACCGTCATGAATACATGTACCTCAGGTACGGTCTGGACGGTGTCCTGAACATCAGTCAGTTCTGGTGGGAGAGCCGCGATGGGTGTTACTATGCCACTGACATGTCCGGCAGTCTGTACAGGTTGGACTTCAACTATACGACCGGTGAATACCAAGCCATCATCAACTCCGTCCTTCAGAGCGTCCGCGGACCAATGTACTACTTCATAGGCGAGTACGAAGGCAATGACGTCGTGCTGGCTGGCTGGGGAACCCAGAGGTTCTACTACACCGAGGACAACGGCGTCAGACATGAGATGCCTTATCCGGGGGCCAATGCGCAGTGGCACATGGACCTGAGCAGGACCGATAACTCTGGAGGCAAGGTACCGACCACCAAGTCGGTGATCTACAATGGCAACGTCTATCCTGTCTACAACATCTCCGCAGAACACTATGTGGACATAGGTGGCCAGACGTACCGGCTTGATATGCAGACAGCAGTCTATGGGTCTGCTAATGGAACCGACATCTGGAACCCCACAGTACTTGGGTACTATGGGGAATACGGTGTGTTTGATGACAATATGTTTCTGAAGAACGGTACGGTCACCTACAACTCCGGCATGGACGGCTGGGTGGATAGCTACTGGGACGGCGAGGCCTACCAATACTACGCTGACCTTGTCAACGGCACAAGGTGGTTGCTGAACAGAACGGGCTTCCTCACAGTCTTTGAGCGCAACTACAATGGCTCATCCCTGTTCACAACCAGAACTTATCCAGAGTTCAGATCTGTAGGAAACGAGACATGGTACGAGTATGTGGCCCTCAACGGGTCATTGTACAACTCGTCCGAATACCGTATCCTCGATGTGTTGAACTCGTTCACCGTGGAGGCATACAACAACGGCTCGGCAGATGTCTTTGAGTTCATGGGTGATGTGTACGTGGTGGACGCCTATGTGCCGGTCTTCTGGAGCTGGAAGATAACCAACTCCAACTCGACAGGCGGTCCCTACTTCTTCATGAACTCCAACAGACCAGTCTACGAGTTCCAGTACCGGAGTACGACAGTGACTGCGGCCCCCAACTTCGAGAACATCTACAGGGTCAGAAACAGATGGGGCTACGCGTCTGTGTACGGACCAGCGCCTATTGCTAGCAGTGTCTACAAGAACTTCTACAACCTGATAATCGGAATGCCCGATTGGGGCATGTGGGGACTGAAGAATTGGGACACGAATCCGGACAATGGCGCACTGGACCTTGATGGCAACCTTGACACGGTTGACGACCAGTACTTTGTTGAACAGGAGTACTCCTCAAGGAGCACCTCGACCCACGAGTGGGACTTTATGAGCGTCTGGCTTGACTGGGATCCCAATTCAACCCTGCCGGGTGACGAGATGCACATCAACTCCTACCTGGGTCTGAGTTCATTCACATGGTCGTACGAGTGGAACCAGACGTTCTACTGGTACCACGCTGCCGACATCACTCCACTCAACGCTTCCGAGATGCAGGACGTCAAGGACATAGTCCTCAGCAGTTCGGGTACTCCAATGCCCGGTTACTGGGACATTGCGTGGATGTGCAAGAACGTCACTTGGGCTGACCTGGTCGCCGAGGCTATCGCCAACGGGTGGGACTGGATGACCTCCAACACACAGACTTGGACTTGGCTGACCTTCGCCATCAACCAAGACTATGGGACCTCATACCAGGAGTCCGGGGTGGACTACTGGATGAATGTCGGCCTCCACTATGAGTTCAGTGGTCTGATGCTGTGGGAGGACGAGAACAACGACGGTCTGATGAATGTCGACCTCAACAACCCATCCAGCGGAGAGCTCACGCACTACCTCATCCCTGACCATGTCGACAGTGTCAGCTTCGTGACTCCCGGTGCGGCGTACGGCAACCTGAACGCATCCGGGTCCATCGTCGCTGGAGTGGAAGATGAGCTGACATATGGAATCTCGTTCAGAGGAGTGAACGGCACTGTCTATCCGTTCAACCTCTACGGATACTGGGGATGGTACGACCGGCAGGTGACCGGTGCGGATCTGAGGACGTTTGATGAGCGACCGACCAAAGTGACCATTGACGAGCTGTCCTTCCTAGTCCACTTCCAGGGACATCTCAACAGCACGAGTCTGAACAATTACGCGACCATCAAGGTGGACAACTACGTGGGGAACTGGGATGTGGATATGCTGGGCGGACGGTCCAACCTCGTGAACAAGTCACTGGCACTCAACTATCTGGCGGATATCCGGATGTCGAGCTTTGCATTCAAGGCAAACGGCTCGTTCACAGGGTCCGAGAGCACCGTCAGCAGCGATGTCTTCGAGATGGAGACGGCTGGTGCAAAGTTCGCTGAGATGGTCATGGGCGGCACAACATACGACTGGAGCAAGAACACGAGCGCTCCGTACGAAGTTGTGAGTCAGACGACTCCCATGGGCACGTTCAGGACCGCGTTCGAGTCTGAGAGCGGACAGTCTGCGACGGCGTGGAGCTTCACGTCTAGCATGTACTACGTGACCATCGGCTTCCCAGAGTGGCAGGGCTACAGCGTCTATCAGGACCCTGTCTTCATCAGCTATGTCTCCGGCCTTGGAACGTCAAGCATACCCAGTCCTGTGACATTCAGTCAGTTCAGTCAGAGCCCAATGACACCGGGAGCGGACGACTACGTCGAGATTGGTGTGGACATAGACTCACAGTACCCAATCAGTTCTGTCCGACTTGAGTACTGGACCAGTGGGTCAGCGCATCAGAGCGTGCCGATGAACAATGTGCACGACATGCACTGGTCTGGTCAGATACCCGCGCACCCGCTGGGAACAACCGTGTTCTACAAGGTGATAGTCGAGACAGAGTCTGGTCCATACGAGTCCTCGACTAGATCTTATGTGGTCGGCGGGACAACCACCTCTACTTCACCGTGGGTGCCAGGTCCGGGAGTCCCTCTTGACGTACTTGTCATGGTCGTGGGTGTTGCGTCTGCAGCTCTGATCATCGTTCTCCTTGTGCTGAGACGACGTAAGTAGAACAGTGCGAAGGGGTGCAAGCCCCTTCCTCATTCTTTTTTCTCTTCCCTCTCCTCTTCTGCTTCACTTTCCCTCTCCCTATCTCTTTGTGTATCATTCTCTATTGCTGACTGTTGCTGCTGGAGCGACTATACGACGGACTTGCGGGCTGAATCCCCAGCGCATGCAGTCTCTGTGATGGCCTGTTCCTTCGGGTCGTGTCTGTGTCAAGCAGTCTCCAAGGACACCTGTGAGGAATCCTTCTGCCCCGCACACGCTAGACGGTCTGTGACTGAGTGAAGCCTCGACAGCTCGTCATGCATACCATGCGTTCCGTGACAGGCATGTCTCCGGGAGACGCCCTCTCGATACTACTCCTTTGGAGAGATGAGTGGGAAGAGTTTGTTGTGGAAGAACTTAATGCCGGTCATGTGTGCCTCATAGATGGCACTGAATGCATCATAAGATATGCCAGTGATGGGAATTGCGTTAGTCAGCACTATGTAGGACTTCTTGTCAACACCGAAGCTGACACCCACGAGACTGGCATTAGTCTTCAACAGCGTCTCGTAGATCGTTCTTCGACTCTTCAATGGTGTCTTCGAGAGGTCGTGAAGTCGAGTGGTGAGCGTTATCCAACTGGCCTCTGGGAACACCTCGATCTCTTCGGTCTTGGTGGGTCCGTGTGGAAATAGGCTGAAGGTCTTCTTCTCTTTCTCCTCGAACTCGACCTCCAGTCGTTTGAGGTACTCCTTTGCCAAGAACCATGTGGTGCTCACCGTAGACTCACCAGAAACACACACTGACGCAGTGCGAAGAGACTCATCGGTCTAATCAACTATCAGCAAATACCTAGTAAAACTCTTCGCTTTTTGTTGTTCTAGGTAGTTGCTGGGCAAATCATTCCCTACTGGCACTATCTCAGAGCAGTCTCTTGAAACGCATGTCGAGCTCCTCCTGAGTGACCTTGATGAGGGTGGGCCTGCCATGCGGACAGTTGTATCTGTCGGGTGTCTTGGCCATGTCTTCAAGGAGTGCTCGAACCTCACCGATACTGAGAGGCTGACCTGCTCTGATTGCGGAGTGACAGGCAGTCACTTTGACTATCTCGTCCATGAAGTGCTCGCGTGCATGGTCCGTACCGGTTGAGAGAATGTCGTCGACAAGGGACACAATCTCCTTCTCTGATACCTGTCTGCCAAGGACTGCTGGCACCGATGAGACAAGGATCTCGTTACCGCCAAAGGAGCTTATTGAGAATCCGACAATGTCGAGCTGGTCAGTGAGAAGAAGCACGTCCTCCACATCTCTTGGGTCAAGACGAAGCACGATTGGCTCAAGGAGTTCCTGCGAGTATGCCTTGCCCTCGTTCACCTGTCTTCTGAGCCGCTCATACATGACACGTTCATGTGCTGCGTGCTGGTCCACTATGACGAGACCATCTTCGAACTCCAAGAGCAAGTATACGTTATTCATCTGTCCGATGATTCTGAAGAGCCCTCCCAAGTTCGGGATGTTCATGGTGGCCTCGTCAGGACTCGGTGGCGGTGTCTCCAAGACCGTCTTCTCCACCAGTGGCCATGTGGGAGTCCGCCTTGCCGGACCGGGAGCCGGTCTGTGGTGGGGGTAGTGTGATGGTGTTTCATCGGACTGATGAAGGAAGTCCTCGAGCGTACCAGCAGGCTCGTATGGGGTCTCTTTCGTGATTGCGCGGTTGACGGACTCGTAGATGAGCTGGGTGACAAGGTCAATGTCCTGCAGACGAATCTCCTTCTTCGTGGGGTGGACATTGGGATCGACACTTCTCTTGTCCACAGTCACGTCGATGCAGCAGAGAGGGTGTCTGCCTCTCATGAGCAGGTTCTCGTAGGCAGCCTCGACTGCGCTGCTCATGCGCTCGTCGCATATGGGTCGTCTGAGGACAGAGAAGAGCATCCTCGACCGGTTGCCTCTTGTGATGTTCGGCCTGACAGCGAAGCCTTTCACCCTGACTCCGCTTCTCTCACCGTCTATTTCCACCAGGGAGCGGGCAATGTCAGAGCCCCAGAGGCTCACGACCCTGTCAACAGGACTCTGACCGGCTGGACATTCAATGATTGTCGTCCTATCACGACTGAGCCTGAAACCGATGTCATTCCTGACTACTGCATGTGCTATGACGACATCGACAATCCTCTGCGCTTCGGTCTTGGGCTCTGCAAGGTGTTTTCTCCGGGCAGGGAACAGAGCGAACAACTCGGTGACATCCACTGTGGTCCCTGGTGGACGGCTCGCCTCGGACACGGACACCTCTCCACCAGGACGTGAGACCAGCCTGGAGCCAGTCTGCTCTTCCCGAGCACGAGTCGTGATTATCAGATTGGCCACCGCCGCTATGCTTGCCAGTGCCTCGCCTCTGAAGCCATAAGTGGCAATAGCGTCGATATCACTTCTTGTCGCAATCTTGCTGGTGGAGTGACGTTCTATGCATATGGGAAGGTCTTCCTTCAGTATGCCACACCCGTTGTCAGCCACAACAATCTGGTCGATACCACCATTGGAAATGGAGATGTCTATGTGCGTCGCCCCGGCATCCAGTGAGTTCTCAACCAGTTCCTTGACTATAGATGCGGGGTTGTCAATCACCTCCCCGGCCGATATCAGGGCCACGACATCACTAGGCAAGACTCGAACTCTGCCCATCTGGGCTCACCTGTTCTTCGCAACGGAGAACTCCTCGATGCCGCCAACAAATGTGTTCTCCACCACGATGTCCTTTATGCAGCTCGGGCTTGTTCGCAGAATGTTGTCCGACAGCACAACGAAGTCTGCGCGCTTGCCCACTGTGATGCTACCCGCGATGCGCTCCATGAAGGAGGCGTAGGCGCCCACAACAGTGTAGCATCGCAAAGCTTCTTCCACACTCAGTCTGACCTTTGGGTTCGGGTGCGTGGCGGCGGCCCATATGCCATAGAGCGGTCCGTACGGCATACCGTCCGAACCAAAGCACACCCTTGCCCCATTGTCAAGCGCCACCCGGAACATGTTCATGCAGTCGACTCTATCATCTTCGAAGCGGTCGTAGTAGAGTCCGCCTTCAAGCTGCCACGGAACGACGAAGTTGGGCTGCATGGAGAGGATGAGTCCCAGTGCTGTGGCACGGCGAATCTGGTCCTCGCTTATCATCTCCGCATGCTCAATCCTGTGGCGCTGTGCTCTCATGAGTGACCTCTCATCGTCGCTCAGTGACTCGAATGTAGCAATGAGCATCTCAATGGCAGCATCGCCTATGGCATGGATGGCCGTCTGAAGTCCACCATGGACTGCGGTAGTGACCAGTCGCTTCAAGGCTCTGGGAGTAGTGAGAAGACGGCCCTTGTTCTTCCTGTCATCCTTGTAGGGCTCCGACACGGCCGCGGTGCGCGCGCCTATGGAACCGTCAATGAAGCTCTTGACACCACCAATTCGGACCATTGGACTGCCCATCCCAGATGTGATGCCCAGCTTGATCAGGTGCTCCATCTGCTTGTCCCTGATGTTGACGACCAGTCTTGCCGTCAACTCGTTGCTCGTCTCACATTCACGGATGAGCCGCAGTGTGCCAGGTTGAATGTTGTCAACCGCAGTGGTGATGCCATGCACATTCGCAATACGTGTGGCTGCAACAACCCCTCTTCTGACCTCATCAGCGGTGGGATAGAGGGCCTTGTGTACGTCTGCCACGTCCCGATAGACCCCGATAGGGCGCCCCTTGGCGTCCTTCAACACGCCCTCTTGGTCCGGTATCGCCATCTGCTGCATAGCTGTGGTGTTTACTGATGTCAGGTGCATGTCAACGCGGTCCACTGCTATGGGATGATCTCTTGACACAGCATCCAAGTCGGATGCAGTGATGTAGCGCTTTTCTGACCAGCGACTCTCGTCCCATCCATATCCTCGAATCCATTGGCCGGGAGCGTGCCGTGGCACAGCTTCTCTCAGGAGCGCTTGAACCTCCGCAATTGACTTTGCGTCGCTCAGTCTTACGTGGGACGCTCGTATGCCTTCGACAGTGATATGAGTATGAGCATCCACAAAGCCGGGTAGTGCGGTCTTGCCCCCAAGGTCGATGACCCGTCTGGCGGTGGGGAGAAGGTCTTCGATGTGTTCGTCCTTGCCGACAGCTAGGAACTTGAAGTTCTTGATTGCAAGGGTCGTAGCCATGGGCTGGGCTGGGTCCATGGTTATGATGTTGCCATTGAAGACCACGAGGTCTGCCTCAATCTTCATGGGCTATCACATCTCTACCCGAGAATACGAATATAGACTTAGTGAGCTTCTTGAACGAGCTGCGTACATCACTTGTCCTTGACTTTCTCCCAGTCCTTGAGAAACCTCTCGATACCAATGTCTGTCAGGGGATGGCTTATCATCTTGCTCAAGACATCCGGTGGGATTGTGACTATGTCGGCGCCGAGGAGGGCAGCCTCATGCACATGTATCGGATGTCTTACACTGGCAACAATCACCTCGGTCTCAAAGCCATAGTTGCCATAGATCTGTACGATGTCCTCTATGAGTGACATGCCCACATGGCCGACATCATCAAGCCTGCCGATGAATGGTGATACAAAGGTGGCACCTGCCTTGGCTGCCATTATCGCCTGATTTGCACTGAAACACAGTGTGACGTTCGTCTTGATGTCCTCTGAGGCAAGGACACGGACTGCCTTCAGTCCCTCCCACGTCAGGGGAATCTTGATGGCGGCATTCCCTATCCAGCTGTTGAGTTCTCTGGCCTCCTTGACCATCTCGACGGCGTTCTCAGCCACCACTTCGAGACTGATAGGTCCCTCGACGAATTCCGCTATCTCCTCGACGACCTTTCGGAAGTTGCGACCCTCTTTGGCCACAAGCGATGGGTTTGTTGTCACTCCGTCACACATGCCTCTGTCGTGGGCCTGACGGATTGCTTCAACATTAGCCGAGTCTATGAAGAACTTCAAGTATGGTCTCCTCCTTCAACTCTCCCCTGCAGCCGCCCGTAGCTCCCTCACTGCCTTCGATATGTCGCCTGTCCCAAAGACCGACGAGCCTGCAACGAAGAAGTTAGCACCTGCTTCCCTCAGGCTTCTGATGTTGTCCTTGCTGACCCCGCCATCAACCGCAATCTGGACTGATGGCTTGCTGCTGTCCAGAAGCTCTCTGAGCCGACGAATCTTTCGGATGGAGTCCGGCTGGAACTTCTGTCCTCCGAATCCCGGGCAGACTGACATCACCAACACGTAGTCAATCCTGTCGAGCAGAGGTTCCACCCACTCTGCAGGTGAGCCCGGGTTCAGCGTAATGCCCGCCTTTGCTCCGAAATCGGTTATCAGCTGCACTGTCCGATATACATCGTACGTCGCTTCCACGTGGGGGTATATCAGTTCCACCCCGGCATCCACAAACTCAGGAATGTACTTGTCGGGGTTCGTGATCATCAGATGGGCATCCAGAGGGGTCTTTGTGATTCTTCTCATCGTGCGTGCGACGATTGGCCCAAATGATATATTCGGGACGAAGTGACCATCCATCACGTCGATGTGGAAGTAGTCAGCTCCGCCTCTCTCCGCGGCCTTGATGTCGTCCTCCAGACGAGCGAAGTTGGCAGACAATATGGATGGAGCAATTATGGTCTTCATGTGTACGGTCTCCCGCTGGCATGGGGGCTTGGGGGGAGGTCGATGAGGGACCAGCCGTCGTGCCGTATATCGTTTGCTATTAGGCGACAGAGACAGCAGGCATAGCCAAACCGGTCTGGGGATTCTTCAGGAGATGTCGACGCATCAGGATAGACTGGGTGCTCCTGCGTGAGGCGGTTGATGTGTGCAGTCTTGTGTGCTAGCAATCAATCCCGTCAAGGCGATGACTCGCGGCGTCCCCTGTGCCATACAGCGAGCGGCAGACTGACATCCCGACTCTGCAACGAGCGGCGCATTGTAGACACGGGCTCATGGTGGAAACGCGTTTTGCCACAACTGGGAACAAGAAAGAGGGGTATGCAGAGGATTGTGCCCCTGCATACATATTCCTAGACTAACAGCGTAGGTCTACCAGACAGTCATGCCGACGCCGTACGCCTTGTAGTAGTGGTAGAAGTACGCGTCATGCATGGGGTTGAACTGGTATCCGAACATGTAGTCGGCTTCCACATGGAATGACTGTGCCTGGTACGCCCAGATGTAAGCGCAGTGATCCACTATGGCGTCCTGAATCAGACCATAGTACTGCAGTCGGAGGGTGGCGTTCTGCGTCTGAGCTGCAGAGTTGATCCAGCCATCGACCAAGGCGGCATTCCAACCCGGTGAACCCGTAAGACCGATTCGGAGCGGGTAGGTACCTGTGCTCTTGACGAACGGACCAACGTAGTTGTCAGGGTCTGCGTAGTCAGGAGCCCAACCCAGGAAGAAGAGCGGGAGCTGCTTGTTCCTCACCTGGTAGAGGTATGACGCCCACTCAAGCGCATTGACATTGATTGTCAGTGTCTGTGCCGGCTTGGTGGAGTCCGGGTGGTTCAGGATGGCAGTGATACCGTCCTTCATGAGGAGACAGGCTCTCTCGCGGTTGGTGTTGCCGCTGTTGTAGTATATGTCCAACGTGTAGCTCATGTTGGCAAGGATTGCGGGTAGACCCTTTGTCATGGCCTCGTTCCACTTATCAACAGCCTTCTCGATGTCGTACTCGTACATGAAGAGACTGTCGTTGTGGCCGAACATGCCTATTGGGATTGGTCCCTGTCCTTGCTGACCAAAGCCATTCAATACGTTGTCAATGTATGTTTTGTAGTTGAATGCGTAGGACAGTGACTCACGGAGCTCCTTTATCACAAACGGGCTAAGTACTGTATTGCCGGAACGGTTCAAGTACTGGTTCATGTTAAATCCGAGGAACATCACATCGTAGGTTGGTTCTTGGGCCCACAGCTTCAGGAACGGATTGGCTGACTTCAAGTTGCCGTCGCCGCTGGGACCAGTCACACCATTATAGATTTGTGTTGCGTGGCTGACAGGCCAGTAGCCGATGTCAGTCGTGTGGGACTGGAGGTTCAGAATCCTGCTGCTGACATCCTCGTTGGTCTTGATAGTGACCCTAGTGATGTTGCCTGCGTACGGGGTGACCTCTGTCTTTGCTGAAGCGGCACGCCAGTAGTTGGGGTTGACATCAAGCTGGATGTACTGGTCTGGCACCCACGCCGTGACCATGTACGGTCCGGTGCCACAGGTGTGCGAGTCGACGTAGTCGTTGTGTTCACCTATTGTGATGCCACCATGCGCCTCAACCCATGTTGGGCTCATCTGCGCACCGACTTCGTAGGTAATCGCGGCAAGGAATGCAGCGTATGGGTAGGCAAGGCGGAACCTGATGGTGTAGGTGTCAAGGACTATGATTGCACCTGTCCCTGCGTCATTAGCAGCCTTCCATGCAGTGTAGTTGCCGGCATGTTGTGGACTTCCCTCACCATACTCGTATGCGGCATCCTCAATTGCCTGTCCACCAAGGATTGGCTCGGCAAACATCCAGGCCGGTCCGAAGGTGTCGAAGAGTGCCATCACGCGCTCGAAGTTGTACTTGACACAGCTTGCATTGAAGGGTGTCCCGTCGTGGAACTTGACATTCTGGCGGAGAGTGAAGGTCCAGTTGAGGCCATCACCGGATACGGTGTATCCTGTAGCAAGCAGCGGCACTGATGGTGAGGTGTCAGCTGAATCCCAATCATACGTGTACAGGGTTTCATAGACATTGTACGAGATCCATGAGCCGAATGACTCGTAGTCAGTATGGGGATCCAGATACTCGGGGTTACCGATTGTTTCATACACGATTTCGTTCTTTGCGGTCTTTATCTCCGGTCTGACGGGTTGCATGAACAGATAGGCCACACCGACAGAACCGACGATTACTACCACAATTACTATCGCGATAATCTGGTTCTTCTCCAATTTTCTTCCTCCTTAGAGAGGCTACTCGTCCGGGGCGCAACCACGCCCGGATCCCTTGTGTAGTCCCCGCCATCTGAACAAAGTATCACTAGATGACGAGTCGTCACACATAGGCCAATGCATCCGGTTGTGGCATCTAATATAGCTTACTACTTCCGCTTAGTGGTTCTAGTTAGAGAACTGGTTGCAATGCTGCGGAGATTGGACATATGAAACGCACTCTTGCAAGACTCCTATCTTTGAGTGCGAACGGTGTTACCGTTCTAATGCGCTTCTTGGTGAAGAGCGCATCCCCGGGCGGTTGCCAGATGTCGCTAGAACGATCTCAATCTTACAACGAGCACCCACATCGGGTGAATGGTAGAAACTCATCGTAGATGTGCCGCGATACTGCTTGCCTGTGCGTACTAGACTCAGGCATCAGTGCACATGCAACATGTGTATCTGATAGTAGTTTGTATAAAGCAACCGCAGCCTCATTGTGCTTAATCCGTAGTCGTTTTAAGGTGCCCACGATGGCATCTAATGTGCTGGGAGTGTGCCCCGGCAGTCAGTTAGCCTTAAGTGTCGATTCAGTGTGGCGGGGCACAATCCACAACAGGCAGGACCGTGAGCCTGCTTCATAGTCCCCGAGGCACAAGACATGAAGTTGCGTGATTTCATAATCAGGAGGATTCTCCTCGCCATTCCAGTGATTTTTGGAGTGGTCACAATCACATGGTTCCTGGCTTACATCGTCGGTGATCCGGTTGCGATGTTCGTCACTGAGAGAACACCTGACTCTGCCGTGCCCGGAATACGGCTCAGGTACGGGCTTGATGAGCCATTGTATGTTCAGTACTTCATATACCTCCGGAACTTGCTTCAAGGTGACTGGGGTCGAAGCTACAGCGAGGCTCAAGACGCGCCCGTCTTGACCGTGATTGCACAGAAGTTCCCTGCGACCATTGAACTTGCGATGATTGCCATGGTATTCGCAGTGATTCTCGGCATCCCACTGGGAATTCTCTCTGCCACCAAGAAGGACAGACCGGTAGACCATGTGACGAGAGTGTTCTCGCTTGCTGGCGTTTCCATGCCCATCTTCTGGTTTGGGCTGATGCTCAAGTACGTGTTCTTCTACCAGTTCTGCATCAGCGGACTACCATATCTACCCGGAGACTCGCGGTTTGATCCAAATGTGTGGAGAGTTATGCTCGGGAACAATGAGGGGTATGTACCTATCACGAATTTCCTGCTGCTGGACTCCCTTCTCTATCTATCCCCGGCGTGCTTCGTTGACGCGCTCAGGCACTTGATTCTTCCCGGATTCTGTTTGGGTTACTTGACACTGGCCATAATAACAAGGATGATGCGATCCAGTATGCTTGAGGTCCTCAAGGAGGACTACATCACACTCGCCCGGTCCAAGGGGCTGAAGGAGCGGACGGTCATCTACAAGCATGCTCTGAGGAATGCTCTCATTCCTACAGTCACGGTAGTTGGTCTTGCATTCGGTGGCCTCATGTCAGGAGCTGTGCTAACCGAAACGATTTACAGCTGGCCCGGACTTGGTCGCTGGGCGACTAGGGCCATACTCCAGTCGGATCTCGCCGCCATCAACGGGTTCACTCTGCTTGTCGCTTTCATATTCGTGACAGCCAATCTACTCGTTGACCTGCTCTATGGAACACTGGACCCACGAATCAGGTTCGGATAGGAGGATGAAAAACGTGAAGAATGACCAAGGTGCGACCTCTCATGTCTCTGAATATGGGTTATGGGGAAGACTCCTTCCGATACTGCAGACTGTGTTTGTCTTGACTGTCATTGCTTGTTCACTGATTTCGCTCGTGGGGCCCATAATCAGCTTCGTAATCTCTGTACTCGGATACACCATAGGCATTCCAGCAGTCTTGACTGGTTGGCCTCTGCAAGCATTCATTCTCATAATACTTGGCTTCATTGGCTTTGGCAACGCCAAGGCCATGTCTAGCTACGAGTCTTTTGCTTACTCCTCCACACTGCAGATGAACCTGCTGAGTGCAGCTGTTCTCATTACGATCGGTCCCTTGGGCTGGACACTGGCTCCAGTGTCCGTACTTCTGGTTGTCCCCATGTTTCACAAGAACCTCAAGCCCCTCTGGTACGCAGAGTTCAGGGAGGACATGGGGCCCCGAATGAAAGAGCTGAGGTATAGCCTTCACCTGGTCCGCAAGAGCCCGCTTGTCGTCGTCGGTATTCTCATCATACTTGTGTTCGTGGGGATCGCAGTACTGGCTCCGTTCATTGCACCTTATGGCCCAGAGGAGCGAGTCTGGACGGACCCCAAGGCTCCCCCCGGTGCAGTGTCTAATTCTCCCAAGTTCTCCCAGAGATACGTCGAGCGGATAAACAACACGGCTCCGCTGTACCTGCCGAACGAGACCTACATTCAATTCACTGTGACACCTGAGGAAGTTCGACTCCTCGAAGAACTCCCGAATGTGTACATGTCTCTGTCCGTGCGTGGGACAAATGAAACATACTATGCGCAGATTTATGCTGCCGTATACGATGTTGGGCGGGCACAGCTCCTCTCCATGACCCCTGAGCAGAGAGCCCTCCATAGAATCGCCGAGAAGTACGATACCAACACACTTAGAACAACAGTCACTCTCAAAGACGATTCCCGTGACTATACCTGGCACTACTGGTTGAACGTCAGTCATCCTGCGATGCCTTGGAACCTCACAGGTGCACTGGTATTGAGATACAACCACTACTATCCGATTCACATCTGGGGTGCCGACGAGAACGGTGGTGACATCTTCAGCAGGATTGTCTGGGCCGCGCAGGTCGACCTTAGACTATCCGTGACCATAGTCGTCGTGGCCGTAGTGATAGGTGCGATGATAGGAGCCGTCGCAGGATACTACGGTGGAAAGATAGACGAGCTGATGATGAGGGTCACGGACATATTCTTCGCATTTCCAGGCCTGATACTCGCGATGGCCATTGTGATGGCACTGGGACAACGAAACCTGGAGAACATATCTTTGGCTCTAATGGTGACATGGTGGCCCGTTTATGCAAGACTTGTGCGGGGGCAAGTGCTTACGGAGCGTGAGAAGCTCTACGTTGAGGCCGCGCGGTCGGTCGGAGCCAGCGATATGAGGATTCTGCTTGTTCACATCCTTCCTAACACATTCCAGCCTCTGATAGTGCAGGCCACCCTAGACACTGGTGGAGTACTGCTGACTGCTGCAGGCCTGTCATTCATAGGTTTTGGAGCACAGGCTGGAGTCGCTGAATGGGGGTTGATGATTTCCACAGGACAGCTGTACCTCACTGAGGCTCCATGGATGTCCCTCTATCCGGGTCTTGCCATTCTCATGACTGCGCTCTCTTTCAATCTGGTAGGAGATGGAATAAGGGACATATTTGATCCCAAGCTCAGACGGAGGTAGAGAGAGATGACAATAGCACAGAGTGAACTTGCCCTGAAAGTGAAAGGACTTCGTATGAACTTCTACACGTACGAAGGTGTTGTGAAAGCGCTCGACGGAGTCGAGATACGCCTCAAACGTGGTGACACAATGGGCATCGTGGGAGAGACTGGCTGTGGCAAGTCTGTCACTGCCAAGTGTATCCTTCGTCTGATAGAGCCGCCCGGACGAATAGAGGGCGGCCAGGTCCTGATATACGACACCGACCCTCAGACCGGAAAGGTTGTGGAACGAGACATTCTGAAGCTGACAACCGAGGAGATGCTCGATATCAGGGGCAACCGCATCAGTATCGTCTTTCAGGACCCTGCCACCTACCCGAACCCGGTCTTCCGTGTAGGCGACCAGATAGCAGAGGTTGTCCTTCTGCACCAAGATCTTCGGAGAGATGCACTTCAGCTGAAGATTGACGAGCTGCGAGGAATGCTGTCTGCAGCAGAAGGCGATGCAACACAGGTTGGTGAGCACAAAGACTCATGCGAGTCAGGGGAACCCGTGAGAGCAAGGAGCCTGTCTCCAGAGAAGATGGCGAAGATACGAGAGCAGATTGCCAAATACGAGTCGATGCTTGAGAATCCTCCAAAGCCTGACAAGAAGTACGCCAAGAAGGCGGCCATGCGTCGAGCAATAGAGATGCTGCGGATGGTTAAGATGCCCTCTCCCGACAGGGTAGCAATGCAGTATCCCCACGAGCTCTCCGGAGGTATGCGCCAGAGAGCGCTAATCGCCATGGCCTTGGCGAGCAACCCCTTACTCTTGATCTGTGACGAGGCTACGACGGCACTGGATGTGACTGTCCAAGCTCAGGTCCTCAATCTGCTTAACGAACTCAAGAAAGAGATTGGCAGCTCAATCATGATAATCACGCATGACCTCGGTGTCGTGGCGGAGACGTGCAACTCGGTCACTGTGATGTATGCGGGCAACACAGTCGAGAGTGCCTCTACGAAGGAGCTGTTCGAGAATCCTGTACATCCATACACAATTGGGCTGCTCCAGGCAATACCCAAGCTCCATGAGAACAAGGAGCGGTTGGACCAGATTCTGGGCACGGTGCCCAATCTAATCAACCCTCCTTCAGGCTGCAGATTTCACCCTCGGTGTGAATATGCCACAGCAGAGTGCTCCGGGGTCAAACCGGAACTGAAGGAGGTGCGCCCCGGTCACTGGGTCGCGTGCTACCATCCTCAAGGCAGAGTCGGAGGCGAATGAGATGACAGAAGCACTTGTGAAGGTCATAGGCCTTAAGAAGTACTTCCCGCTGACTGGCGGCGTCTTCAGAAAGGTCGTAGGCAAAGTACACGCGGTTGATGATGTGAGCTTCGAAGTATACAGGGGAGAGACCCTTGGGGTTGTTGGTGAGAGTGGTTGCGGCAAGACGACACTGGGCCGAACCATCCTTCGTCTGATCAATCCCACGGCCGGACAGATCATCTTCGACGGCCAGGACATCTCACGCCTCTCAGCAAGGGCGATGAGAGAACTGCGCGGTCAGATGCAGATAGTCTTCCAAGATCCCATGGCATCACTGGACCCGCGAGTCACCATCAAGAACTCTGTTGGAGAACCTCTTGTTGTCAATGGCGTTGCGCGTGGCCCAAAGATGCGTGAAATGGTACTCTCGTTGCTCGAAAAGGTCGGTCTCACAGAGGATCACCTGAACCGGTTCCCGCACGAGTTCTCTGGCGGACAGAGACAGCGCATTTGCATTGCCAGGGCCCTCGCTCTGAACCCCAAGTTCGTGGTCATGGATGAGCCCACCTCGAGCACTGATGTTTCAGTCCAGGCGCAGACACTGAATCTAATGAAGGACCTTCAACATGAATTCAAGCTCACATACATGTTCATCTCCCACAATCTCAGTGTTGTCAAGCACATGAGCGACAGGATTGCAGTCATGTACCTTGGTAAGATAGTTGAGCTCACACCGCATGACATCTTCAGGAAGACCCTGCATCCCTACACGTTCGCTCTGGTGTCAGCAGTACCTGTGCCGGACCCGAAGTTTGCCGGGAGAGCACAGATCCTTCCGGGAGAGGTCCCCAGCCCCATCAATCCACCTGTGGGATGCAGATTCAATCCACGTTGCATATTCGCACAGGAGATATGCAGAACGCAGGAACCGGAGCTTAGAGACATGGGTGATGGGCATCTGGTCGCTTGCCATTTCGCGGGTGAGCTTGACTTTGGCAAGAGCTCCCAGATGGAGTATGCTCAGGCCGACACTGCGGCGCAAGGGTTGTGACAGCTCGCCCGGGAGAGCGCCCAGAGAAGCCTCAGTACCTCAGGAGGTCAAAGACCCCGTGAGAGAGAATGAAGACGGTGACCACACCATAGAAGAGCGTACTGATTGGGATGAGTATGTGCACATCCCGGAAAACAGGCAGGAGAGCGTGAGCCTTGAGCTGAAGGACTATGTCGCGCTGTTCATAGCAGCACTGCAGACAGTCTTCCTGCCGCTGGTCATTCTCTCCGTACTTCTCGTCGCAGCCGCTCTGGCCTTCACATTTCTCTGGTGAACCATCATGCCTATCGACTGGGAACGGTACAGGTCTGTCATGGAGCCAATGGCAGTGGCCTCTGCCATCTCTGTCTTTGACCTACTCCTAGCACTGGTTGTCTTTCTCTTCGACCCCACGAGGAACGTGTATTTCATTGCCTCAGATGCGCTCTTCCTGGAGTTCGGCGTAATGCTGGTTCTAGGGGCTTGTTTCATGTCTAGGGAACCAATCTCCGAGGCGGCCCGGCAGAAGGCGGATGGGACTCCTACGACGTCATGGCGTCTCTCACAGTTGGGCAAGAAGATACTGTATTCGACGGTCTTTGTCTTCCTCTTTGGCCTGTTGTTTGTAATTGTCGGCTATGCACTGAAATGACTACCATCGCATTCCTGACGCCATCTCTTCCTCTTCCGACCGCCCTCCACTGAAGCGAGTCCAGACTGCCCGGGGTATGATGTAGAAGGCAAGCACTATCACCAGACCAATGTACACCATGGCAAGTGCCAGACTCCAGCCTGCGAGTGTTAACGCGGGGTACAGGACGAGATACACTATCAGAGTGGAGATGCAGTGCGCTACCAGTGTTGGCACTTCTTGAGCCCAGGGCGCCAACAGGATGAACGTGATGCCAATGATGGCGGACCTTGCAGTCCACTGACGGACGGAATCCACTGCAATCTTGAAGTAGAGATAGTCATGCGCACACAAGCTCCTCCAGTCTGCTTTGCCCAAGTCCTCAAGGTACTTCTCGGAAATGCGGGGCCCGGAAGGTCCCAGTATTACCAGAAAGGTCATGGCGAAGACCGCCACTGCTCCACCAAAGAGCGCGATGGACTCTACTAACAACAACGTGAGAATGACTGCTGCACTGCTCATGACCAGTGCAATCACAAGGAAAGCGGCTAGCGTACGAGTGTTCAGAATGTCCTCAAAGAAGAGTCTCAGGTGGGTAGGTCTGTCAGAACTGATGTTCTCCATGGCCCACTTGTGAGAGTAGCACTCAGAGGGAACACCCTGCGCTGATGGGTCGAGGGATGAGACATCATAGTACTGGCGAATCCTGTCTCCGTGCTTCTCCAGTTGTACTAGTCCTCGTCCTCTGATTGCCGTTCGCACCAAGACTAGTACACCGCTGACAATGAACGCAACACCGAGGTCCAACTCTCAGCATCTCCAGCTCTACAGTGAATACCTCTCCCGTACCAGTCCTTCCAGTACGATGAGCCACATGCATCCAAGCAGTTCTCTTGAGGAGTCACCGCCTGTCTGCGCAGGCAATCCCAGAAGCAACACGACGTCCCCTCTGAGGGCGTTCTCAGCGTACTGCCCAGTCTTGAGTCTGAAGAGGCTTCCGTCTCCACTGATAGAAAGCCCCAGATCATGAAACGTCCTTGGACTATCACAGTACCTGTAGTCGAAGTCACGACTGAGGTCCGGCAGAATCTGGGTGTCTGGTCCAGATACTCGTATCCGAAGCCTGAACTGGCGCAAGACATAGTGAGCGACCAAGTCCTTCCGACCAGTTCCAGCCGGTATCAGAATGGGCCTGCCCTCCGGCCTCTCGACCAGACGCGCCTCGACAAGACCGGAGAAGTCACCACATTCACCTGTGAACACAACCTCATCATGGCGGTCGATGTCTACAGCGAGATCCCCTATGACTTCTCTCTTCACTCCCTCAGGGTTGTCCTTGGTCTCGGCGCCAGGTTCCCAGTGAAACCACGGGACGGTCAGCATCGGGAGCATCTTGTCCGGGTATGACCGCTTCCGCTCCATGATCTTCTGCGTGGCTGGATTCGTCACAAACAGAGCAAGTGAGAGAGGACGAACGCTTCTCAGATGTTCCTTGAGGAACTGAACCGCAGCTCCTCTGTCCGGGCACAGCGACCTTGTCGCTTCCACAAGCTGAGCAATGGTCAGCTGAACCTGTCCTGCGGTGTCTATCTCCTGTTGCTGCGAGTAGTTCAGGGCGAAGCTGACTCCAAGTCGCTCTGACACAGCGTCAAGAGATCTGGAATCCAATCTGACTCGGGCTGCCACACTCGAATCGTCTGTGAGTCTAGCATAATCCTTCCGGTCTGCGCCACCCAATGGATATCTTGAATACCGCTACGAGTCTGGCAATCCCGAGCCGATTTGACAGACGAAGCCAGTCACACACGCAGCAGCCATATCGACAGATGGCTGAGAGTCTTTAACGGAGGCCAGAGGAACAGTGGCGACACTCAGCCATTGATTCAACAGGACTTGGTGCGACTCGTAAGAGACCGTGTTGTGGACTTCGACGCGCTTCATCTCTCAACCAGAAGACGGACCCCCGTTGCTGCTTGCAGACTGAGCGTTTCACCCGTTCGAGGGTCGATGGCTCTTGCAGACCTAGCATACCTTCCCGGGGAGCGCGAATCCGCGGAGTCGTTGATGGAAGTCGGTCTTGCAAAGGCGAGGGAACAAGGTCTCTCAGAACTGGTGATGTGGGTCAGCGAGAAGGCAACAGCAATCGCTGACATGACTGCGTGCTTCTGCTTTGAAGCGAGAAAAATACGGGCTAGGTATGTCAGAACACTGGCCGCCGAAGGAGAACCACCGACAGGTGAGCAGTCGTGCCGCACGGAGCCTGCAACAGGCCCTGGCCGCCTCTCTCAACTCCTTCTTGGGGGCGTCCCCAGTCTTACAGACCTCGTCTCTGAGTGGAAGAGCCCGTTCACAGTCGCTGTCAAGGACACAGATGTCTCCGTGAGCGTCTACGAGTCCGAGGACTCTAGGAGAGAGTGCTGGATTCACTTTCATAGCAAGAATCCGACAGACTGCAGAATGAGCATCTCCGTATCCACCCTCGAAGCCGTATTGGCTCTGCTGTACAGAAGAGGGGTCCGAAATGTCAACACCGAGGTGTGTCTTGATCATCACTTGAATGACTCACTCTCGCAAGCGGGATTCGAGCTCGTTACAACATACTATGAGATGGTGATGTCGTTACAACAGGCCGAGGACTAGACGCTACAGAATTACTCACACTTCGTCTGTCGGTATGCTCGTGGCTGTCGAGCTTGAGGTAGTGTTCTACATCTTCACATCGTCTCACATGGCATACCAGTCGAATGAGCCAGTCCACACGGTGTTATGAAGAGACTCGACAGAAGCTCGGCGCCTGTTGGCATCCAGCAAGACGATGAAAGACTAAAATCCTCGTTGTTAGCATGCGCGGGCGTGATGAACACTATATGTTATCCCGCTCTGCGATCGTGCTGATGTTATTGCTTGAACTCATCTGCGGTCTGCAGGTCTATCAGCGGCTTTACCAGGTCTTCTTGGTGGATGGGGGAGTGATATTTGGAGATGTTACTTGCCACTACTTCCCGGCAGGCATGGCCATCATCAACGGGCATTCTCCATATGATAGTCCATTCATTACTCATCCGCCGCTGATGTTGCTGTTGTTCGCGGCTGCCGTGTATGTACATCCAGCCCCGTACTCGATTGGCATCCTCATCATGTGCACATACTTCCTATTGCCTCCGCTGGCTCTTGTGACTGCATTGCAGCGTCTTAGCGAGCGCCTATCGGTTCTGACTGCGTGGGTTGTCACGCTCAATCCACTGACTACTCATGGATTCGTTGTGCTCATCGACGATGACGTGATTATCATGCTCGGGCTGCTGGTAGTCGTATGCCTCTATCCTCGTCACCGTGTTGCATCCTCATTGGCTGCTGCCATCTTTGGGGGAATGAAGTTCGTTCCCCTTCTGGCTGGTGTGTTCTTGGTCATGTTGGACAAGAATACCTGCCTGGCGTGTCGTCTTCGTCTTCTGTGCCTTCAGGCTGTGGTCTTCTCATGTATCATGGTGTTGGGCACCGCGCTCTGGGGGTCGGTGACTCTGACTCGCTTGCTTCACTACACTTCCTACGTGAAGATTGACTATCCCGCCATGAACCCCTACTACGTCCTCTTCGTCTTCTGCCATGTACCTGAGTACCTGCTTAGACTAGCGTCGGGCGTCGCAGCGGCCGTTCTAGTCAGCGCCTACTTCCTCTTCCGGAGGAGATCTCAAGGCGAGGGTCCGGATTGGACTGTGCTGGACGCAACTGTCGCCTGTGTAGTGGTGCTCTTGGGCAACGTTGAGACGAGCTACATGTACTACTCTTGGTTGATACCACTTGCCTCACTAGTCGCGCTTGGTGCTCTGGCCCAGAAGCGTATCGTGACTTCCCTCTGCCTGCTAATTGAGTGCGTGGTATTTGGCTATCTTGCCTCCGAGTGGGCCTACTACACATGGGCCTACGGGGAATCCTTCTTGGTATGGGCATACGTGGCGTCATGTATTGCCCCGTTCGTCCTTCTGTGCGTCCTGGCAGTCGCTTGTACATCAAGAACGCAGCAGGATGCGGGCTCAGTTACCTTCAAGAGGACTATGCAGTGGGAAGGAGTCGTTGGAGTGCGATGAATGACGAGGTCATCCTGCGCGTCAGGAATCTGAGAGCGTTCTACACATCTTCTAAGGGTCTGGTCCGGGCTGTAGACAATGTCAGCTTCGATCTGAGAGAGGGCGAGTGCATCGGCATACTGGGGGAGTCAGGATGTGGTAAGAGTTCCATGGCACTCGCGATAATGGGTCTTTTCGAGAGAGTCGCTCGCTATTCTGCAGGTACCTCGAATGTCCCTGGTCTACGTCAGGAGTTTGATAGAGGTCTTACTGCAGCGGGAGAGAGTCGGCCGGGTGTTCAAGGGAAGGTGTTCTTCAGGGACTTGGAACTGACCGCCCTTCCGGAGGAGGAGTTCGTAAAGATCCGGGGGCGGCAGATCTCATTGATTCCCCAAGGTCTCCAGCATGCGCTCAATCCTCAGTACAGCATCGGCTATCAGACTGGGGAGCCTGTTGAGGTCCACGAAGAGAACATTCGTCTGATACAGCTGAAGCGTCGTGTACTGGAGTACCTCGGACTGGTCAGCATCGCAGACGCAGGCACAAGGTTCGTCCTTGACCCGAGTTCTTTCTCTGGTGGCGAGGCGCAACGGATTCTCATTGCAATGGCCCTGATAGCCGGGCCCCATGTGGTCATAGCTGACGAGCCCACGTCTGCACTGGACGTCACCATACAACGTCAGATCATGAACGTCATGGCGATGATTCGTGATGAGTTCAGTGTTAGCCTGATACTGATAAGCCATGACGCTGGTGTGATTGCTGAGCTTGCTGACCGCGTCGCTTGCATGTACGCAGGCAGGATCATGGAGATTGGAACCGCAGAGCAGATGTTCCTGAGACCTTCACATCCTTACACTATGGGTCTGATGAGTTCGTTCCCCACCATTGCAATGATGAGAATGAAGGCAGGCGGGAAGAGACCCGTCCTACGAGGGATTCGGGGCGACCCGCCAGACCTCACGAACGTGCCGAGCGGATGTCCCTTCCATCCCCGCTGCGACTACGCCATTGACCGATGCAGGACCGAAGTCCCGGAGTTCAGAGAGGTGGAGAAGGACCATTGCATAATGTGTCATAGGTATGGAGAACTCACCACCTGACCTGCAATCACGACCTGTCCTATCGCCACACAGTTCAGCGTTGTCCAACCGCGCGTTGCCAGCGACCTTCCGACAACAGGACGATACTGAATCGGTAGTGCCTCCTGCCGTTGGGCTAAGTTGCGTAGGCGACACCGAGGACTCACGCTCAGCCTGATGTTGCGGTGGACCTGACTGCTGAAGAGGCGACTAGAACTCGGGCAGTCGCTCGTATAGGTGGCAGGCAACCCAATGGCCCGGTTCGACCTCTCTGTACTCTGGCACTTCCTGACGACAGACCTCATCGCAGTACTCGCACCTGGGGTGAAAGACGCATCCCTTAGGGGGGTTGGTCAGGTCTGGGGGCGAACCCGGGATGCCTCGTATTCTGAGCCCCTTCTGACGTATCCGCCACATCATCTCCATGGAGGGATTGCTCATGACGAAAGCCCTGGTGAATGGATGACCGGGTGACTTCAGGACGCGCACGGTGCGGCCGAACTCCACAATCTTTCCCGTTGTCATCACTGCAACGCGGTCAGTGACGGCAGCTTGGAGTCCTTGGTCGTTGCTTATCATGAGAAAGGCAAGGCCGACCTTCTTCCGAATGAGGTCAATGGCGTCCATCACACGTTGTTGAACACCTGGATCGAGTCCTGTTGTTGGTTCGTCTGCAATCATCAGAGAGGGTCTGGTAATGAGAGCCATGGCTATCATCACACGTTGGTCCTCTCCAACGCTGAAGTCACTTGGCTTGAGGTCCTTTCTCAGGTCCACCTCCGCCAGGTCCACAAGGTCTAGGACCTCCAAGACCCTCCGAAAGACCTCACGCTCAATCAGTATGTTGTCCTCATCGTGGACCCAGAGAGACTCGGCAGTCTGGATGTTGATGGTGGTGTAGGGGTTCATTGACTTCTTTGTTCCCTGCGGTACGTATGTGATCTCGTTTCCCCTTATCTTGCGATAGTCCTCCTCGCTCAGAGCAAGCAGGTCTTTTCCCTTGAACCATATGTGACCCTCGACACCAGGGAGTGTCACTCCGAGATCGGTTGATGACAGACCCTTCCGTCTTGCCTCGTCCCTCATCTCCCAGAGTCGCTTGTTGTGCTCGTCTCCCGACGATGAGGCGTAGTACCTCGAGACTTGGTCGAAGATGCCCATTATGGCCAATGCCACAGATGTCTTGCCCGCACCAGACTCTCCGAACAGCCCGACTGACTCACCCTCGCGAATGTCAAACGACACATCATCGACTGCCCTTACAAGTCCCTTCTTGGATGTATAGTACGCTCTGAGGTGTTCAACTCGAAGAACGGTCTCATCGTCTGCACCAGACATGCTCCGCTGCTTGGACGTCGAGTAAGAAATATGCTGTGGCTGGCGCATCGCAGGGATTGTGCTGTGGACTTGACTGAACACGAACTGCTGGAGCTCCCTCGGTGTAGTAGTCTTTCGGCGAGGCAATCCATGCGCCCGTCAGGTCGAGACTGTGTTGAACGGACCACTACCTTAATACTACCGCCACACGGCGAAAGACGGGCAAGGCACAGTCCATGTCTGATTCTTCCGCTCGACTGCTCCCAGTCTACGTACCATACCTGCTCCAGTCAATGGCGCAGGCCATAAGCTGGCAGTTCGTTACGTACTTCGTCAAGCACGACCTCGGCGTCGAGTCCTTCCTGCTTCTCACCGTAGTGTGGGCGGTTCCTGCGCTGGTCACAACGGTTGCCGTGAACGTGTGGGGGGCGGTTTCCGACCGGATTGGGAGGAAGAAACCATTCATGCTGGTCGGTTTCATCGGATATGCTTCCACATTCCTGTTGTACTCTCAGGTCACGGACGCTGTCCAGTATCTTGTCGTCGCCTGCTTCGGAGCGCTGATGGGCTCTGCCTCAGTGCCGGTCGGTCAAGCATACGTGACGACAGGGACAGAAAAGCGGGGTGAACGCCTTGGGTACTTGCTTGTCGTGCAGTCCGCCGGATGGTCCGTCGGAGCATTGTCCAGTGGTGTCTTGTATGACGTGGTCGGAATGCGCGTCCTCTACGTTGTGGCTGCCTCTCTGGCCATCGTAGCCACGGTGAGCTGTGGGCTGTTCGTCATGGACATGCGTATCCATGTGACCTCGACGGAAGAGCGTGTCAGGTTCTCAGTAGTGATGAGACGGCCGGGGATGGCCAGACTGACTCTTGCGGCCTCTCTCAGCGCTATCGGGAACAATGCCATTGCCTGCATGCTGATGATCATGGTTGTCGATGAGCTGGGCGGCACAGAGGGCATGGTTGGCCTTGCCAATGCGCTGGCGACTCTGCTTGCCGTCGTGTTTACAGGTTTCGTTGGTAAGCTCACCGACCGCAAAGGCCCTGTCAAGGTGCTCGTGATAGCTTACTCATCGTATGTCTGCTTCGCCACGGCATTTGCACTTGCGACGGACCCGTGGGTGGTCACTGCGCTCTATGCATTGCCAATCTACCCGTTGGCGTCCACCGCCGCATTCGCCTATGCAGCAAGGGTCTCGAAGGAGTCTGAGCGGAGTACATCAATGGGACTAGTCAATGGAGCGCAGAACGCAGGGGCGGCACTGGGGCCCATTATCGGTGGTTTGTCTGCAGAGTTCGTCTTCCTTCGTGTGCAGCCAATCTCGTGGCTGAACATGCTGTTCAACCTGCTTGCACTCCTCTTCGCTCTCTCTCTGTTGAGAGTCTGGGCCGGTCTTCACGCGCAGGACAGGGCCACTGACACGCACTCCGTCAGGAGCCCCATCGAGAAGGTGTCAGGCCTAGTCGAGGGGAATGTCTCGTCCGTTGATGAACACACGGACGGGCTTTGAGTAGAAGTCAAACGGGTCCCCGGACCAGAGGACTATGTCCGCATCCTTTCCAGGCTGAAGAGAACCAACTCTGTCTTGAAGTCCGAGAATCTCCGCCGGGTTGATCGTCACACACCTCAGTGCCTCTTCATAGCTGAGCCCGTGTTTGATTGCATACATGGGCAAGAGCTGGAAGTGAAGCATCGGAGTGAGCGAGTCGGTCTGCAGTGCTACCTTGACGCCTGCACGCACCAGCTTGACCGCGGTCTCAAAAGAACGTTCTCTGGTCTCGGGCTTGCTGACCCAGTACATTGTTGGACCTACAACTGCTGGAAAGCCTGACTTCGCTATGAAGTCCGCAATCTTGTGCCCCTCTGTGCAGTGGATGAGTACCAGTCGCAGGTGGAACTCATTGGCAACACGAATCACTGTGGCAATGTCGTCTGCACGATGTGCGTGCGCATGAAGCGGTATCTCCCTCTTGAGGACCTTGGCGATGGTCTCCAGGCCCAGATTCCGCTTCGGTGGATTTGGCGGGGTCTCGCCCTTCTCTCTCGCCTCTCTCGCCCTGTCCCCGTACAGTGTCCACTCGTTCAGATAGTCCTGGCCTTCGGTGAGAGTCCTCCTGAGCAGAGCTGCGACTCCCATCCGGGTTGAAGGTGTGCGCTTCTCGGTGCCATGCACCCTCTTGGGGTTCTCGCCCAGCGCGACCTTCAGCGCAGAGGGAGCAAGGACGAGCATCTCATCGACGACGCCACTCGGTATGGGCTTGATCACGAACGACTGGCCGCCAATTACATTGCCTGACCCGGGTCCAGTGTTGATGCACGTCACCCCTCCCCGGACCACTTCCTTTAGCGACGGTTCGAACGGGTAGAAGGAGTCGATGCCTCGCATGTCCGGCGTGATGGGGGTGGTCATCTCATTCCCGTCCTCTCCCGCCCAGCCGATAGAGCCATCGAACAGTCCCTGGTGTGTGTGGGCGTCAATGAATCCCGGAGCGACGAACATCCCCTTCCCGTCAATCACTTCGGCTTCTGGTGGCGGCTTGGTACTCTCCCCGACCGCAACAATGCGTTCGTCGAATACTATGGTGCCTCCCGTGATTCTGCCTCTTACAGGGCAGACGACTGTCGCATTGACAATGGCTTTAATTCCTCTGTCTCCCTGTGACCAGGGTCTGCCCTAGGAGAAAAGGATTGCGCACAGCATACCGAATCGCTTGAATTGGCTGCACATGCCGTCCTAGACTGAGCTGAATGGGAGCGCAGTGTCATCACCACGTGGTCCGACGCTCCGGCTGTTGTCACTGTCATCGACTACATTTTCTTGGCAATGATGGAGACCAAGTCTGCAAGTCTCTGCGAGTAACCTGCTTCGTTGTCGTACCAAGCCATGACCTTTGCCATGTTGCCAACCACGAAGGTAGAGAGCGAATCGTAGATGCAAGAGTGAGTATTGCCTATGAAGTCCGAGGAGACGAGTTCCTCGTCAATGTACTGCACAATTCCCTTCATCTTTCCGTCGGCAGCCCTCTTGAAGGCGTCGTTAACGCTCTGCACCGTGACCTCCTTCTCGAGGTCCACCACTAGGTCCACAAGGGACACGTCCATTACCGGAACGCGGATAGCAAGTCCGTCCAGTTTGCCCTTCGCCTTCGGATAGACAAGACCTATCGCCTTTGCTGCTCCCGTCGTCGTGGGCACGATGTTCCAGCATGCAGCCCTAGCTCTCCTCAGGTCACTGTGCTGCATGTCAAGTATCCGCTGGTCGTTGGTGACAGCGTGTATCGTGGTCATGAGACCGCGCTGGATACCGAATGCCTAATCCATTATCTTGACCATAGGAGCCAAGCAGTTTGTCGTGCAAGAGGCGTTGGAGATCATGTGATGCTCTGCAGGTCGGTAGTCGGCATCATTGACACCAATGACGACCGTAAACATCTCCCCCTTTGCAGGAGCGCTGAGAACCACCTTCTTTGCCCCAGCAGTGAGGTGCTTCTTGCAGTCCTCGGCCCCACGAAAGACCCCCGTCGACTCCACCACTATGTCAACGCCCAAGTCCTTCCACGGCAGCTTTGTGGCATCGCGTTCCATCAGTGCCTTGATCTTCCTTCCGTCAACGACAATCTCCCCGGCACCATGAGTCACCGAGCCGTTGAATGTGCCCATCACCGTGTCATACTTGAAGAGGTGGGCCAGTGTCTTTGCATCAGCAAGGTCGTTGAGTGCAACGACCTCGTACTCCTTCTTTCCAAGCGCAGATCGAAGGAAAAGACGGCCTATTCGACCGAACCCGTTGATTGCCACTCTAACAGTCATTTGTCACTCCACCGAGGCCTCAAGAGACCTGAGGGAGTCGCCGTCAGCTCGGCTATATATCTTCCGAAATCCCGACTCCCTTAGACAGCCGAACGACTCCAGACGATAGTGCAGTGTTGGCGATTGGTGAGGTGACTTGCGACTCTCAGTCCGAGGAAGTGACTAGATAGGGCAGTGGTTCGCCAAACTGATGCTCAGGACAGAACGAGCCCATGACGGGTGAGTGAGAGTGGCGACAATCAATGTGGGCGAACAGACGGACCCGGTCACTGTCTGGCACGCCCGCAGGCTGCCAGGGGGGATTCGTCATGGTGCCCTTGGTGGTCGATGCACATTTGTGAACTGTTATTAATGAGGGAGCAGAGAGATGACGAGTGACTCGGGAGGTCACAATATGGGTGATCATAGCAACCACATGTGCGACTACTCAAAGCATCACAGCGTCGAAGAGATGAGAGTCCGGGTGAAGGACCCGAAGTGGATCTGTGAGGTCTGCGGACGGACTGCAAACAACAAAGAGTACCTCTGCAGGCCCGTAGCGCTGTGAACCAAGAATGGTGGAGAGGTGTCCTCGGAATCCGAAACACCTCTCACCTACTATTCGTAGACTACTTGCATATCAGCAGAGGTCATGGCAGTGGCGGGGTGATTATGCAGTCCTTCTCCCACTCCACCTCAAAGCCATATTCCACTTGGAGTTCCTTTCCAGGGTCTATTGTGGCTTCCCACTCGAGTACTCCCATCTCGAACTTCTTCTCCGGAAGCGAAGGGGGTGGTTGCAGAGTGACTGTTATCTTCTCGGAGCCACTGTAAGGAATCCTATCAACAATGCGAATCTCAGCAGGGTTCTTCGAGAAGTTCTTCAGTTCAAGCCTGTACTTGTAGGCCCGCTTCTTCTTCCCCTTGGTGATGCCCGCCTTCTCGGTGTCCTTCAGAGCCAGCTTCTTCTCCGCCTTGATGTCATATGCAGTCCGGGTCCCGATTCTGATCTTCTCACGCGGGGCCACGAGATTGATGTGGGTCTCGCCGATGAAGTCACCGTTTGCATAGACCCTCACCTTCCCTGGGAGCATCACCGAGTCGCCGTTTGTCACCTCGTCCTGAGCTACCACTTCCGACATCGCATAGGCGTTCCAGTAGTATAACACCCTTGACACGAAGGTCTCCTCGGTCAGAGTCACTGGATGAGGCTCCCTTCCGGACTCGATAGTCACACGACCTGGGACCGCGTAGATGACTGTGCCACCCAGTGATTCGGAGACCGCGGCGAATGACTCCTCGATTTCCGTGGCACTCGTTTCCTGCTCTTCAGCACGCTCGTACTCGTATGCACCAGCCTCTTCCTTTGCTCCCGACTGAGGCTCCGCCATCCTCTTTCGGTCTCTAAGGGCAAAGGCCTTTGGTAGCTGTCGCGCCGCCCTCAGCACGTCCACATAGAGTGGTTGGGCCTTCACTGCCTCTACTCGTGTTGCCGAGGCAGTAGACACAGTGAGGGACACATCGTCCCAGTCCTCGAGCGTGTTGTTCCAGACTGTCGCGATTCTCTTCACACGCGAGGACTTCTCAGACGTGTCAATGTCGTACATTGGTGTCCATCCTGACTGTCCCAGCTGGTATGTGACCTCAAGCTCGAGGTCCGTCGCACTGCTCGCATTCACTGTGATACTAACATCGGTCAGAGTCTCTGTGCGCCTCTCTCCTTGGACTCGGTTCAGGTTCTGCTCGGTCGCCTGAATCGCAGAGGTGACCTCTCTCAACTCCCTCGACAGGTCTCTCAGTCTCTTCTTTGCGTCACGTAGTATCGCCGTTGTCGCCTTGTCCATCTCAGACAGGTTGTCCATCTTAGACTCTCCAGCAGCATACCATTTGCCGAACTCGGAGGAGAACTGGAGTGACATTGAAGATGCCCTCTTGACACGTGCTTGCTGTTGCGCGATTGCGTCGTTGATGTCATCTCTTCTGCGCTGCAGTTTGAGGAGTTGGTCTCGCAGCGTCTTGAGTTCTCCCTCTGGTTCATATGTCCTACTCACATGTTTGACGTCAATACCACGCAGGACTGCATTGCCCTTGCCCTTCACTCTGAACGAGTTCTCTTCAGCATATGCGCTGATGCCCGAGACCATCAGAATCTGCTCGCCCTCTACTAGCTTTGCCTTTCCCCTCCTTGTGATCCTAGCACCGTCTCTGAAGACCGTGACCTCAGATATTCTTGTCTCAATGTTCTGTGTCAATACTCACTCATCTCCTATACCAGCGGCGGACTGACTGTCACGCCCTTCTCCCAGAATACCTCGTAGCTGTACTCGATTGTCTCCTTCTTTCCGATGTCGATGGTCTTCTTCCACTGCATGACTCCAAGTTCATACTTCTCAAGACCTAGCCTCTCCCAGTCGACCTTCACTTCAATTGCCGGGTTCAAGCTGTGCGGGACCCGGTCAAAGACTTCTATCTCTATGGGCCGCTTGGAGAAGTTCTCCAGTTCGAGTCGGTAGGTGTAAGACCTTCTCAGCTTGCCTCGTGTTATCCCCGTCTTCTCAACCTCTCTCGACACCATCTTCTTCTTCGCCTTCACGTCATATGCGAGTCGAGTGCCCATCTTGAACTCCTCGCGTGGCGATACGAGGGGCATCAAGGACTCTCCGATGTAGTCCCCCTCGGCATACACTTTCACCTTGCCGGGAAGGATCACGCTATCGTTGTTTGTCACTAGGTCCTGTGCCACGACCTCGGACATCCCGTCTGCATACCAGTAATGTATGGTCTTGGTGGCTAGCTCCTCCTCTACGAGCGTCACCGGATGGCGGTCATCGTCACACGGTATGGTGACAGGCTTCGGGAGCTCGTATACTGACACTCCCGATGCGGCCTCCGATACCTCCGCGAACTCCTCTAGCATCGGCGGCGCGGGCGGTGGTCGGGCTGCTTCGACTTTGAGTGACGGAGCTGCTATCGGCATGGTCTCCCCTGGCATGGAGGGTGGCATGCCGCCGCCGGTCATGCTCCGACTTGGACGTGGAGGTGGAGGAGAGTAGACGTCGATTATGAGTGGAGTGGGCTCGACTGCCTCTACAGGCTGTGCTGTCGCGGATGAGACAACCAGCCCCACTCGCTCCCACGGTTCCATCGTCTGGTTGGTCACCATGGCCACCCGTCGTATCTTTGCCTTTGTTGGAAGGAGGTCCACGTCATAGGTAGGAATCCATCCTGCCTCGTCGCACTGGTACGACACTTCGAGCTCAACTTCGGCTCTCTGAGAGACCTCCAGATTCACCTCGACGTTGTAGGAGACCTTCGTTCGTCTCTGGTACTCGTCACGACCAAGGTTCTGTCGTACTACATTCATCTGGTCCTCCAACTCACGCATCTCTCTCTCAATGTCTCTGAGCTTTGACCTTGTCTCCGCAATCATCTTCCCCGAGGTCTTGTCCATCTCTGTCAGAGCGGTGATGTCCCCCTCGTTCGCGGCAAACACCATGCCAAAGGTGCCTGCAAACTCGTTGTTCATCGCTTCGAGTTGGCTCAGTCTGGCTGTGTGGAGTTCGTGGTCGTCCTTGAGCTGCTGATACTGGTCTTGGAGACGCTCGAGTTGGTCCCGGAGTGCCTGAATGTCCCCTACGGGTTCATAGACTTCGGTGTGGCGCTTGACATCAATACTTGAGAGTGATGCAGGTCCTCGTCCCTTCACCCTGAAGCTGTCCTCATGTGCATACTCGGTTATCCCCATGATCAGTACCTTCTGAGGTCCCGCTTCAAGGGTCCGTTTGCCTACGCGCGTCACGCGGGCTCCATCCCTGAAGACAGTGACACGCTTGATCTTCGTTTCCATTTCAGTCAAAGGCAATCTCCGGTCCTTTCGGTATTCATGTGAGCTTTTATTCTTTCACCATGACAGTCTCTGTTGCGGAAACCAGGTCCGGAGTGAGCAGACGCGCCGGCATTACCAGATTCGCATCGAGTATTGAGACTGAGAACCGTCCCCTGCGTCAGTCTCAGCCATGCGATAATGGTCATGACGACTTATGAAACAGGGTCGTGTGCAGATGAAGACGCCCGAACGCTTTCCAGTCTGCATCCTCTATGCACGGCGAGCTCTCTGAACAAGGGCGATGAGCAGGAACATGAGCAACAGAATGACACCGGTGGAGAGCAGGATCCACTTGATGGCGGTGAAGGAAGCGGACAGCAATACGTTGGCCTCTGCCACAGCAGGATATGAGTGGATCATCATTGCGATTGCTATGTTCTCAAGGTAGTCGAAGAACGCTGCCAGTAGGGACAAGAGCGCCAAGACGCGATAGCGGACAAGGTATTCGATGCCATTTGCCAACCGAAGCGTCATCAGGCAGAATGCCAGGCCATATGCAGCTGGAAAGACCGAGTCGAGGAGCTGCAGCTGCCCGTAGAGTGACAGTCCTTCTGGTCCCAGAGCACCGAAGAGCTGAGTCATCTCGTCATAACTGTAGAATAGCCTCATGTCAAGTATGGGCAGTCCTCCTGACAACCCGACTATTCCGGGTACGAGGAACATCATCGCAGCTCCTGTGACTAGCGCGATGATAGTCACGACATACAGAACGTACGTCCGAGCCCAGTGATCCAGAGATCGAATCAGACGCATGGCTCTCTCGTTCTCGTCCAGACTACATCTCCTGCTTAAAACGATGACTGGGAGATCGTAACGGATGCACACAGTCAGAGACATGCCCTTGATTGTGCCGGAAAAGTGCCTTTCATCATAAGTATGATATCCATTAGTATATCCTTTATGCTCTATATCGCTCTTACAGGACGGAATATACCCAGATTGTGTATTAAATCGTATTCCATTGCATTATGGACGTCAGTGGATATATGAGTGTGTAATGTGGCGATGCAAATCCCATAAGTGCGCTCGTGCCTAAGTCATTGACAGGCTGCGGACACAACGGAGCAGATCTCAAGGCACACCTGAAGTATCACGAGCTAAGGAGCAACTCGCACATGACGATGCTAAAACGACTGGTCAAGATGGTTGCCGAGAAGAAGGCACACGCTATCGACAAGATGCTCGAGCATCAACAGGAAGTGATGGAGTCAAAGCTGACGTCCATACTCCGAAGGCACCATGACACAGTCTATGGAAGAAAGTATGGGTTCGAATCTATCAGAACCGCCGAGCAGTATGCTGAGCGGGTTCCACTGGTTGACGCTGAGAAGCTCAGGCCCTATTTCGGAATGACTTATGTGGACCCGAAGGGGGGAATACTCACCAAGGACCCTGTGATATGGTACCTGCAGACCTCCGGGACAACAGGACACCCGAAGCGAGTACCCATAACCCGCCCCGGTCTGAAGGACTCGTCCAGAGGCTCTGCCATGACATGGATGTCATTCATAAACGCGGAGGAGGAGAACGCAGACATCCTGGACGGGACACTTGTGACTTTCGGTGCTGCATCAGTGCTCGATTGGGTGAACGGAATACCGGTGGGTTATGCGACGGGTGTCTATGCTCGCCACCAGAACCGGCTATTCCAGAGGCTCATCAAGCCGGGTGAGGACATCTTCAACATAACTGACATGGACACAAAGATGAGGGCCTATGCTCGGATTCTTGCGACCGAGAACGTGACAGGACTTCAGGGTATCACGACGCTTTCGCTATCTCTGATCAGACGGATGCAGGACCAGTATGGACCTTGGCTTGCAGAAGAGCTCAGCAATTCCGAAGGCAGGAACAGGATTCTAGCATCTCTTGACGATGAGGGTCGACTTGATGTCAGTCAGCTCTGGCCTAATCTGAGGCTCTTTCTGGCCAGCGGAATCGACACCACTCCCTACAAGGTCTGGATGACGAAGACCTTTCCCAACCTGAGCGTTGTCGAGATTTATGGTGCATCAGAGGGTGTCTTTGCTGGTCAGCTTCTGGAACCCCAAGAAGGGATGCAGCTGTTTGCAAACACGCACTACTTCGAGTTCATTCGAGAGAATGACGCCAACGAACCCAACCCTGCTGTGATTCCTCTCTCCGAGGTCAAGGTCGGAAGCAGGTATGAGATTGTCCTAACTAACATTCAGGGCTACTACAGATATCGCTTGGGGGACGTAATGACCTTCACGTCCACTGATCCCTATTCTGTGAGCCGGATATCAAGAAGGGGAAAGGTGGTGAACCTGTCAGGTGAGAAGGTGTCTGATGCGCATGCGTCGATTGCGATGAGTGAGGCCTGTCGGAGGACGGGTGCACAGGTGGTTGACTACACCCTGTTAGGAGTGATAGAGAATGGGATTGGCCACTACACAATCGCTGCGCTGTTCCGAGACGACTCAGTAGACTCCATAGAGTTTGTCCAGACCTTTGAGGAGTCCATGATGAGCATAAACCCAGAGTTCAGGGTGGTGAGAGAGGTTGGTGCACTGGGCCCAACCGTGCTGAAGAGGCTTAAGGTACCGTACTTCGATGAGGTTGTCAAGCAGAGCCACCTGCAGGCAAAGCCTCATTGTCTGACGACCAGCAAGGACGTACTCTCGCTATGCGAGTCGTGAGCAGCTCTCCGCTCTCATGATGCGCGCTAGGAGCCGACGGAGTGTCCCGGCAGATGGATTCCGAGAGCTCCTAGCCCTCCTGCATACTGGTTGTGGGACTGGGAGCAGAAACGCTCCCATGGTACCACGGATTGATGAGTGCTACTGTCGCTATGAGTGTGGCCAGTACGTTGATGGTGTCTGCGACGAACACAAGCCCCATCGCAATAAGAGATACACGCGACAGCTGGCTGACGATTATCAGTGATAGGGATACCAGCATGAGTTCGCTGCGGACCTCCTTGAGCCGACCGGTTCTCCACGTCACGGCAAAGGTCGCTGCGAGACCGAACATCATCACGACGAGGATTGGAATGAGGAGAGCTTGGACCGTCGTGCTATCGGGAGCCAGAAGAGCTACGAGAATCCAGTAGACCAGCAGGGCCACGAGTATCTTTACGTGGTGGCGCTTCTGTCCAGGGAGCCAGATTATGAGAAGCGCAGTCAGCATGGGGAACGCGGTGCCTGCTATCACCAAAGCCCTTACACGTAGAACCTCCAGACTATCGGGCAATATGGCTGCTGCGACCAGCGTCTGGATGAGCATGTTGATTGCCTGCATGATGAAGGTCACTCCGAACAGAAAGGGAAGGTCTGACAGCAACCTCGCTTCCTGCCTGGACCACTTGAACAGCAGGTAGCCCGACAGTATGAAGCTGATGATCACAGCGAAGAGGGTGGACATCACATAGAGCGTCGTTATCTGCATCTTCTCACCTCGGCGACCGTTTCAATGCCTTTTCTCACGGCCTCCTATTTAAGCACGTTGTGACTGACTCTCACGAACCAATGTTGCCCTCAGCTGCAACAGAGCCCGCTCCATGTCCACGACCGTACGCTTGGAGAATAGCACCAAGTAGAATGAGAACACTACTATGAAGGCCATCGCCATCATGCCCATGAGAACAGGGTCATTGAAGCTGAAGTCCGGGCCCTGAACTGAGCCTTCAGATCCGACCTTGAATCCCTCGTTAAGGAAATTGATCAGAGTGTGTGCAACGATATTACCAACGAGACTGGTTCGTAGAGAGAATCGCTCGTAGTAGACTCCGAACATGGCTCCTAGAAGGCCGGACAGCAGAATCATTGAGACCCACTCGGTCGGAGGCGCTCCATTGGCCATGGGCCAGCAAGCGTGCCAGAAGCCAAAGACTATTGCGGAGAGCAGTATGGCTCGACGGACTGCCATCTTCTGGCGCAGGGAGTTCTGCAACATGCCTCGGAAGAGGGTCTCCTCAAAGACGGCGTTGACAAAGAAGAAGAAGAATGAATACAATAGCAAGGACGGGTAGACGACGCTGAGACTGAGGGAGTATTCGGGATTCACAAACAGTCCGTACGCGACCGTGCTGCCGACGATGACCAAGAAGAAGACTGAGAAACCCACTAGTAACCCGGAGAGGACGAGAGGTCTCAGGTGTTTCTTGCTGAGACCTAGCACCGATTCAATCTCGTTCCGTCTGTAGACCCACACGACTGTCAGAATCACAGTGAGGGGACCAAGCTTGGATGGGAGAATGTTCATCCACGTGTTTCCAAGCTGCAGCACAAACACATCCACGACACGCCACATCGCTGACATGAGAAGAATTATGCAAGTCAGGGTCAGTAGACCGATGCTGCTCAACCGTCTCTTGGTTTCAGTGTGCACAGGCAAGTCATGCTCGGTAGTTGTAGTCATTCCATTCCACCTTATTGTTGCGACATATCGAGGTGCTCTCGGCACAATATAAGGTCCGAAACTGCCCGGTTTCTGAACTCGTCCACGTCTTCATGCCGACTCTTCATTGCCCGTACCGGAGCCGCAGGGCTGCACAGGGACAGTGCGAATGCACATTGCATGAGAACCTGATGGTGCATTCTCCCAGTATTCGGCAGTTCTAGCACTGAGGCACTTCGATGAGTCGTCGCAGTAACGGATCGGGCTGAGGCTTCAGACGTCCTACATGATGGAATCTTGATATGTCAGGCCAACTGCTGGAAGGAGACCTGAGCATGAGGCCGTACAAGTCCCGCACATTGACGGACGAACCAGTGTATTCTGAATCCGGCCTGACTAGCCAACTTTCTCGAAGTCTTCCTTTGCGGCGCCGCACATGGGGCAGACCCAGTCATCAGGTATGTCCTCAAACTTCGTACCTGGGGCAATACCACCATCGGGGTCACCAGTGTCCTCATCATAGATGTAGCCGCAGACCGTGCATTCCCACTTAGCCATCTGTCTTTCCTCATTGGTGATATGGTGTGGCTGAAGGCTGTTCCCTCAGCTTTTCAGTCCAGTCAGCCATCCTGTGTTAAAAGGCTTCGGATGTAGTTCATCGTACGTGGATGTTCGGGTGACGACTCTTGCTTGGTCCTTCTCGACTCTGAGGATGCGACGTTCTGCGCTTGCACCCAGGACGTGACTGTTGTGACAGAGCGTCTGATGGGGAAACGTTAATCTTGAACCACTCTATCAGGTCTTCGACCCCACTTCCGGGATGCCGCAGGGGTGACATTACGCATGGCAGAAGATGGCACATATCTGAGAGCTAAACTGACAGAGATCAACGTTGCTATTGACAGGCTTACGGACATGATGAACCGGATGGTCGAGGTTATGACCCGGCTCAGTGAGTCAACGCAGTCTCTGGACAGTCTGAGCAGGTCCGTGGCGGGAAACAACGAGAGGCTGGACGAGCTGATGAAGACGCTCAAGGGTCTGTCTGCGGGGGGTGGCCTTACTGCTGAGGGGCGCGGTGCTGCTGACAGGGGTCAGCTCTCTTCGCTCGCGGCAGTCCTTGACACACTGGACAGTCAGATAAGGGACGGCGTCATCGCGAGTGACCTGGCCAAGAAGATTGATGACTCTGCAACAATGATGGAGCAGAAGGGAGGTGCTGCAGCCCTGGTGGTCAAGATGCAGCGCTGGGTCCGAATCCTCAGGACTTACGGGAGGGTCGACCCGATAAGCTCCGCTGACCTGTCCAAGCTTCGGGCGGATCTGAAAGAGTGGCAGAAGGAAATCAGCCAGATGCGTACATAGGATTCATCGGTATTGTGTAATGCCAGTCAGTTTATCGTCACCGCATGCAAAAAAGGCGTATCTAAAGCCACATGCTGAATGCTTAATAGGCGAAGAGAGGACAATAAATCTGACTTCGCCGGGATAACCAGAGGTGCACGTTGATGATTGACTCGCGGACTGACGATGCCATAGGTGGTATAATCAACGAGTTCCCACAGCCCTACCGAGATGCGACCATGCGACTGTGGGAGCTCTGGAAGAATACAGACCCAACGCCACCTTATTACCTCTCATGGTCTGAGTTCGCTTCGAATCACGACGACGCAGGAGCACTCTACACAGAACAGAGAGTGTACAACAGAAGAATCACCAATGAGCTCAGGTCGCTTGAAGTACCAAGGACGCTACGCCAGAGAGTAGCACACGCTCTGGCAGCAGTCGCAGGGATCTTCCTGGTCGTGTTTCTAGCGCTGTCACGAGCACTCAGAGCTGCAGAGTGAAGCGAGCACCACTCGCTCTGCCTGAGAGTCCTCCTTATAACCAGTGAGGCAGCTGTGCCCATAAGATATGGTCGAACTGCTAGATGAACTGCCGTCCGACATGGTGTGTCTGCTAGACGAGGCAGCCGCCGCACTGAAGGGCGCTCGAAGAGGACTGGTGGTCTCGCACAATGACGCCGATGGTATATCTGCCCTTGCTATCCTTCTCACAACGCTTCAGCGAGAGGGCATCCCCCACGTATGGAGGAACATCCACCAGCTGAACTCGGACACAGTCCTCGAAGTGGCAGGGCTTGTGAGAGAACACAGTCCAGACCTCGTCGTATTCACGGACCTTGGGAGCGGCCAGATGCCACTGATACTGGACAATGTGACCCCGGAGATGGGTGTCACACGAGTGATTGTATTGGACCATCACCTGCTCCAAGACCGGGCAGAAGACGGTCTCCCCGAACATGTGACAGAGCTGAACCCCAACATACATGGCATGAGCGGCAGCAACGATGTCTCAGGGGCGGGCATGGCATTCCTGTTGTCCGTGGCTGTACGAGCGACCAACACGGATCTGAGTGAGCTTGCTGTGGTTGGCGCATCGGGTGACATGCAGGACTACTACGGCAAGGGGTTTGTCGGACTCAACGCACGCATTGTAGATGCGGCTAAGAGAGCCGGTTACATTGCCGTCGAGAGAGACCTCACATTCTTTGGCATCAACACGAGACCCCTTGCTCAGCTCTTGGAGTACGCTACGGAGCCGTACCTCCCCGGCCTGACGGGCAATCGAGATGCATGTTACAGCTTCTTCACGGAGCGTGGCATCCCATTGAAGAGCGGACCCGACGAGTGGAGGACATGGTCCGACCTGAACAAGGAGGAGAAGCAGCTAGCAGTTCAGGGTCTCATCGACGTTATCCTAGAGCACTATGCGGACCCATCCATCGCACGAGGGATAATCGGTGATGTGTTCGTACTATGCAACAGGCCACGGAAGTCTGAGATGAGAAGCGCCAAGGAGTTCTCGACTCTGCTGAACGCCTGCGGACGGAATAGAAGGGCCGAGGTCGGTGTTGAGATCTGTCTAGGCTCCGAGGAGGCGTATGAACTCGGCAAGGCGCTTCTCCAGAGGCACCGAGCAAACCTTGCTGACGCGCTTCGGAGGCTTGAAACCGGTGGGGCCTCTGACAGACGAGGGATGTATTATGTCAATGACCCGCTGACGCCCGATACAATAGTGGGCATCGTGATTGGCATGGCGCAGGCAGCGAGGATAGTGCCCGATGACAGACCGGTGATTGGTGTGAGCACAAACACGACCGCCAACACCCAGAAGGCAAAGCTGTCCGGTAGGGCTCCACGCCATCTCGTGGACCGCGGTCTCAGTCTCAAGGAGGTCTTCGCCAACTCAGCAAAGAGGCTCAATGAGAGACATGGTGAGATGCTGGCAGAAGGAGGTGGTCATCCGATGGCTGCGGGTGCCTTTGTCCGTGTCGAACATCTCGATGAATACGTCAGTCTGGTCTCAGATGAGATTGAGAGGATGTTGGCACAAAGAAGAGGGTAGCGAATTGGGAGGCCCCCCTCCCCAGTGGACTATTAGTACTCCTCTGCCGTCAGAGAAGCGCCGATTACTCCGGGGATGAAGAGCAGACCAAAGGATGCCGCCAAGTCTATTGCAATTGTCTGGGCGAGGTTGGCAAGTGCCGTGGGTTCGAGTGCCATGCTCAGCGAGAGGGCTGCGTATCCAATGAAGAACAGGACTAGAGCAATGATGGACACGAACAGCATTCTCACTCCGCTCTTAGAGATGAGCCCGGCGATAAACCCGGCCACGCCAAGAGCGACAATTGGAGCGTAGACACCAGAGAGCGCAAAGTGATAGGGGAATATCAGCTGAGCAAAAAGCAGCGCCCCCTGATACTTTAGAGCATCAGTCAGACTGGGTGAACCGAGGATTGCCTGTATGGCAGCAATGTCGAGACCCAGTATCTGAAAGGCCCCAATCACTATCGACACGATTAGTGTGATTAGAAGTGCTATTATTGTTCGGAACATCTTGATTCAACTCCGAGAGTTGACTGCGTACAGGCAGGTTCTAGTCCACTTATATCTGTTAGCACACCTGTTCATGCCAAGCTGAACCGGTCCTCAGACGAGGTGGTCTCTTCAACCGGTCGCGGGACTCCTCTCAGATTGATGCCAGCGAGTCTGGTATGGGTGCTTCAGACTGACATGAAGTACATCTTACACAGGATATCTGCGAAGCAGTCTGGGCTGTGGGAAGCGAGACTTTGAAGCTGGTATTGCATATCGAACAATGGGCCTTGATGTAGCCTCGCAGCTCAATCGATTTGCGCCATGCTCGTTCAGCTTCAGTCCTCTGTCCTCGTCTACCGAGTTCCACTGCCAGCAACACCCATGGCGCGGCTGAGTTCGGGTCGTGCTCGGTGGCTCTTCTGAGGCACTCAAACATCTTCTCGTGCTCGCCAAGTCTGAGCAGTGCATCACAGAGCCGGTACCAAGAATCACAGTCCTCACATGTGAGACTCCACGCCCTCTCAAGATACTTGTTGCTCTCTTTCTCTGCTCCCAGGTATTTCGATATGACCGCAAGTCGGCCCAGTGCCTCAACACTATCCGAGCTCATCTTCAGTGCGTCGCCAAACAGTGTCTCAGCTCTGTGATAGAGTCCTGACTGGAAGTAATACTCTGCAGCCAGCATCTTGGTCCTGTAGTCATTGGGGGCCATTGCAATGGCACGCTCCACAAGTGGGGCCGCCTCCTCAAAACGCCCCAGGATCACCGACGAGTAGGCGTAGTTGGTTAATGCTATCAGTGAGTCAGGGTTGAGGTGGAAGAGCACACCCCACTCTTGTGCAGCCTCAGTGTAGTCGCCTTGCTTGTGCAACACCATCGCTCGCAGATTATGCAACGCAGAGTCGTTGGGGAACCGACCGACTCCCTCGTCCAGTAGCTTGGCTGCCTGACGGTAGTCAGTTCGCTGATAATGCACTTCCGCAAGATCCGCCCATGCTTCAGGCACATCTGAACCCAGTGCCAGTGCCCGTGTCAGGTACTTCTCTGCGCTGTCGTAATTCTCAAGGGCCTTGTACGCTCTACCCAGGAAGAGGCACAACACACAGTGTTCTTCGACCAGTTCTTCAGCCTTCGTCAACACCGAGACTGCGCGCTGGGGTTGCGCAGACTGGAGGTATGCAAGTCCCAGAAGCACCATTGCATCCGGGTTGTCGTCGTCTTCCTCTAGGATTGCCTCCAAGACGTGCATGGCCTCTTCGATGCGACCGTCTTCAAGCGCTTCCTCTGCGAGCTTGAGTCTGTCGCTCTTCACCATATGTGCCTCTGTCCTCAGCCAATCCACGAGTGACGACGTCGTGATTCTGGCGGCTAGGGCTGACTGACCACAAGTCTCGATATAAGTACGAATCGATGTGGCAAATGTGATGTACGCCACTCCTTTCTCTCTGTTAAACGGCGTCAGTCTCCTCAGCCAGAAGTCAAGGCTGGCAAAGTTCAGGGATGCGCTGTCAAGAGTGGTCCGACAGGACTCTCTTGTGATCGACCTCGGGTCGGGATCTGGAGTCCTTGCGCTGCTCGCCGCCAGAATGGGTGCCCGACGGGTGATTGCAGTCGAGATAAACGAGAGCACTGCGAACTACGCCCGACAGGCTGCACGACTGAACGGACTTGAACAGAAGGTCGAGTTCGCAGTATGCCACTTTGCGGACTTCTATCCTGATGAGCTCGCGGATGTTGTGGTCTGCGAGATGCTCTGCTCGATGATGCTCGTCGAACAGCAGGTTGCGGCAAGTCATCATGCAGTGAGGCATCTGCTCAGACCGGGCGGGGTGTTACTCCCAAGACGCGCGGACGTGTACGTTGTGCCCGTTGAGTGTGAGGATGTCTGGAGACGGTTCAAGTTCGACACTCTGGTCTTTCCGCCGATGCCTCAGACGGTAGGTGTGGGAGAGGCCCGGGACCTTGCAGACCCACAGGCCGTCGCACACTTGGACTTTATCTCTTCAGCACATCAGACGGTCGATGCGTGTATAAGCTTCCGGATTGCTGAGGACGGGGTGATGCATGGCATCTGTGGGATGTTCGAAGCGTTCTTGGACGATCTGACAAGACTTGACATGACAGACGGCTGGCGCGACCTGTTTGTACCACTAAAAGACCCAGTCGAAGTGACCGCTGGTGACTCGGTCGTGATAGAGTTGTCCTACACACCGGGTGAACTGCACACATTGAGACTTGTCGCCCGGCGGTGACGGGAGGCACTTGACTAAGGTTTTTAACCGGACACTTCTGCGTCTGGACTGCTGGTGATGCCATGGAGCTGAAAGGTCCACTGTGTTATGTCTTGGACTTCGACGATGTATACAACTATGCCTATCAGACTTCGCTCAAGATAAAGGAGTCAGGCTGGAGACCGGACGCCATCGTGGGTATTGCGCGAGGTGGTTGGGTACACGGCCGAGTACAATGCGATCTTCTCGGAGTCAAGGACCTGTTCAGTGTCAAGATTGACCACTGGGGAGTCACTGCCACAAGAGACGGACGTGCGAAACTCACCTGCCCACTCAACGTTGATGTGCATGGCAAGAAAGTCCTGGTTGTCGATGACATCACGGACACTGGTGAGAGTCTGACCACGGCTGTTGAACATGTCAAGTCCTGTGGTCCCGCCGATGTCCGCTCAGCAACACTGATGCACATAGTGGGCTCCAAGTTCGTGCCGAACTACTTCGGCGTCGAGGTGACTTGGGCATGGGAGATATTCCCATGGAACTTCTTCGAGGACGTAACGAATCTCGTCATGGAGATATTCAAGGGTGAGAAGACTGACAGGATGACGACCGCCGAACTCAAGCGTCACCTCAGGGAATACAACAACCTTGTACTCTCCGATGAACAGATGACAAAGATAAAGGCGCACATGGAGTACCTTGGAAAGCTGGAGAAGACCGGTGCTGGCGACTGGAGGGTCGCCAAGTAGGGCTCTGTCAGGACTTGGAATACTCCTCTCAATGGCGCAGAAACAGATCCCATATTGCGGGGAGCGAAAGAGGGACTACTCCCAGTCGGTGGGCAGAGCCGCCAGTCCGCTCTTCAGCTTCACTCTCAGTACGAGCGCAACAATGCCCAATACGAGGCCCCCATAGGCAACAGGAGACGTGGCTGCGTCCAGTGTGACTGAGAGTGGTCTTGTCGTCACGATGATCTTGAACTCCTTCAGGTATTCCATATCCACAGGAACACCTCCGATCCACGCACTGACTCTGTACTGACCTTCAAGGAGAGGAATGAATGAGAACACGACTCTGTCATTGGAGTAGGTCTGGACGGAACGGTTCAAGACCAGTGAATCGTTTACGTCGTACACACTGATGTGCATGCTTCCCCTCCAGCTCTCATCCACGCCCAGGATTCGGATGGTCAGGCTCAGACTTGTGTTTTCACCTACGTACGCTGGTGTCAGCTGCTCGATGTCAATGGTCTTCACAGGTGTGACTGTGATGTTGGCAACGAGGTCTGCGGGTGCGATTGACTCAGAGCCCTCGTAGTAGGCGACCAGCATGTACTCGTCCGCAAGAAGTCCCTCAACACTGAAGGCAGCCGTTCCCAGCGTGTTAGTTGATGCAGTCTGATTCAACCTCAGCACGCCGTGACTGAGGAAGCATATCCTCACACTCACCCCGACTAGCGGCGCGAGCGACGTCCGGAGCGTTACTGACACGTGTATTCTCTGGTCGTATGGTGTTGCTTGCGGGGCATCCAGGTCAATGAGCGCCTCGTGACGGGTCAGGACGTCGAGGCTCGTGGTTGCGTTTAGGTACCTGCCAGTACTCTGGAAGACTATGACCAGGCGATAAGTCCCAGTCTGGGAAGGCCTCCACGCGACCTCCACTGTCCCAAGCGAGCTGACCACAAGTTGCGTCTGAGTCGTCAGTGGATTCCCATAGACCTCAGCGCCCGTCGGATTGAACAGACTGACAAGCACGTTATGACCCGACATGGGTGAGCCAAGGGAGTCGGACACGAGGACGACCACTCTGTGATCATGGCTGAGAAGGCCTGGGATTTGAGCCTGAACCACCTCGAGCGCCACACGACTGGTGACGACCAGTGAGGACTCGTACACACAACCCAGACGCTCGGCTGTGTCCTGGACCCGTACTGACACACTGTAGTCGTCTGGCAACAGACCTGTCAGGTTGAGCAAGACCTTGTCTCTCGCAAAGACCAGACGCCCTCCCAGGTCAATTGGACCGGACGCGAGACTCAGGACAATCTCAATCTCCAGTCCTGTAGGGTCTAGGGGCACACCGGTCTCATCCAGAACTTCGATGACAGCAGACACCAAGTCACTTCGGTCGAGTGACTCGGGTATCTCTGCATTGATGCTTGTCGTTCCTCTCACGAAAGCGGTCACTGCCACAGACGAGGCGTGATAGTGTTCGGTGCCCTCAAAACGAACTAAGACTGTGTAGTTGCCCATTCTCTGAATGAGGATGCTTATGTTCTCGGGCAGACTGCTTCTCTGTGTCACCCCGCCAGACAGGACAAGTCCGTACTCATCGTGGTAGACATCATAGAGAATCTGCCGACCCTCCAGTACTGCGCCCTCAGTGTCCTGGAGCAGGGCGGTCAAGACCAGCGGCACTGTGCCTGCAAGTGGAGCACTGCCTTCCACAATCGCGACAGTGATCTGTGTGCCGAATCTCACATCCACAGTCACTGACCCGCTTGACGGCAGGTGAATTCCAAGACCTGAGAATGACACCTCGAGAATCCACTCGCCCTCTGAAGGTATCGCGACGCTGTACGTGACCCATCCGTCAGGACCGGTCACAAGAGTGACCGGGCCAATGTCAAGAGATCCGGGGCCATCCACCATTACAACCAGTGTCATGTCCGCCATCGGGAGCGAACTTGAGTTGCTGAGGCTGATGCTTGCGTTCAGGCAGCCTCCCACCTCAATGGTCTGAGTCACATTGAGAATCTGAATGAATGTCGGAGAGTAGACGACATGATACTCCTCGACGGTGAAAGCATGAGTGCTGGGAGTACCACTGGACGAGACCGTCACCCTGTAAAGACCTGCGAGCGATGGAGTGAAGGGCACGGTGGCAAGTCCGTTCTGGAGTGTGACCACCACGTTCTGGGTGAGTGCACCAAGTCTGACCGGGTTACCAAATGGGTCTCTTAGAGCGACTGTGACCGACATCCCTGAGATTGGGACTCCCAGTTGGTCAAAGACCATGACTTCAATGTAGACTTCGGTGGCCAGAGTAGGTGGATCCGGCAGGAAGTCCGTGGTGACGACGCATTCGCTCACTGCCATGAACTGTATCTCTGCATCTGCACCCAGCAGGAACTGCCCCTCAGTGGGTCCGGCTCTCACCATGAGGGTGCCACGGCTATGCTGCACCAGATACATACAGCGCAGGGTGCCATTCGCATCTGTCAGGCCAAAATAAGTCCATACTGGGACGAGGTTCACATCAAGGACCTGAATGCGGACACTGACGCCCGCGTCCTCACCGGGGCACTGAATCTCGTAGGTGATGGAGAGGTTGTCAAACAGATTGACCGTGGATGAACTCAACTCAAGCACCCCCTCGGCAATCTCCATTACAGATAGAGTACTGGACGTGGAGTTGTCAAGGTAGTACGTGTCACCGGTGTGCGTGGCTGTCACCTGTGCCACGCCTCTGGCTGAGGGATACCATGTCACCTGAGCAAGTCCCTCCAAGGAGACAATACCGGCCTCGAACACCTTCTCATCGTCCATCCATATGGCAACCACAATGCTTCGGCCCACGACAGACCGGCCCAACGCATCCGTGAGACCGACTTGTATCTGAATGGAGCTTCCCAGCAGGACTGTGAGGTCGTGCTGTACGACGAGGTTGGGTGTCACTCGCACCCTCTGAACCATGATGCAGGAGGAGGGGGCATTCTCCTCTTCTCCGCCGAATTGAGCAGTGAGAATGAAGTCTCCCACCTCATCAAAGTAGTGCGCAAGACTGCACGTACCTCCGGTCCCCGTGGTGCGAACCACCGAGTCACGAAGGGTGCCATTTGCCCACTGGACCGACAGCGTGACCTGGTACCCCACCATGGGTGTCCCCTGCCAGTTCACAAGCTGAGCCACAATGCCAAGTGTCGTACCCTGTGTGATAGGGTTGCCAGAGAGAAGCAATGCTAGAGTAGTCCTGCCACGGACGCTCCACACAGTGGTGTTGACGAGTCCTCTGAGGCAGTCCTGATCTGGCATGTCCAGTGCGACTGATAGGCTTCCCGGTTCTTCAAGGCCGACTTGAACCTGCAGCGTCCCAGACTGCGTAGTCGTGCCGAGAGTGTCAACGAGGACTGCTCCATTCAGTTCGACTCTTATGGACACGTTTACCCCTTCAATGCCAACACCATGGAAGCCGACAATGGTCACTTGAAGCATGACATTGGATACAGCCTCGAGAGTGTTGCTCCACTCCAGTTGGAAGTCTGCTTGTTCATACACGTCGGTAGTCCTCTGCGCCATGGCAGCCTCATACACGCCCTGTCTTGCGGACTGAGCAGTCACCGTAGTGGGTCCCCTGGCATCGGGGGTCCAGATAACGACCAACCAGCCATCGGAGCCGGTTGTACCCGTCGCCTGATGCACGGTGACCCCCTCGCGGACAATCATGACCTCGACCAGAAGTCCTTGGACTGGCTGCCCCATGTGATCATTTGCACGCAGTGCGATTGCTTCCTCTTCTCCCACTTCGAGTATCATTGGTGACAGACTGATTGTGACAGGCAGTCTGGTCTCGGTGCTCATCTCGCCGCTGGCAGCCCCTCTAGATAGAGACCCCGGGTACTCGAAGCGGATGAGATAGCTGCCTGCGCTATTTGGCACCCACTCCCAGGACACATGCCCTGTCGAGTTGGTGGCAAGGCTTTGGAACACCACCTGGATGTCTGGAAGGAACACTATTCGTAGCTGTATCTGTGAATTGACAAGAGGAGTCCCTGCACTATCTGTCAGCCTTGCCCATGGTCTGTACGACTGACTGACAAGTGAGTCTGCCATGACCCCGCCAACTGTGATAGTCGTCGACGACCAGGACACGATACCGACCGTCGTGTCCGAGCCGAGCAGGTGAACCGAGCCCAAGAACTGCCCGGTGACAGTGTACTCTCCGTTCTCTCCCAGTTCGAGCAAAAGCATGACATAGCCTGTGGCGTTCGTTGTAAGTTGGGCGTCGAACACCACCTGTGCAGACGGACTGAGTACTATCGCATGGACGGACATTCCGGAGAGACCGTAGCCCCGCGAGTCGATGAGGCGCAGAGACATATCTGCCGTCGAATACTGGTTAACAACTGATGGACCGGAGTAGAGCATTGCAGTGTTCTCGGCGACGACAATCTGACCGGAAGCACTGGAGGATTCAAGACTGCCATTTCTGGCGAAGTAGATTGTGAACGTGAATTCGCCTCTGTCAAGGGGCGACCAGACAAACACACTCTCCCCGTAGGTTGAGACCGCCGAGTCGCTGTGGACTAACTGGTCCGCGCTGTCCCATATCTTGATGGTGACATTCTGCGAGGCAACGGCGCTCCCATTGGAGACCAACCTCAGAGTCCAGGGGATTGAGATCTCATCTCCCAGCACTCCTTCGATACTTGACTGCGTGACTATCTCAGTCTGTAACGGTTCAAGAACCGTTATCACGTCGCTGAGCACTAGCATGTCACAGTGGGTCCGCTGGACAGTGACTGTGATAGGATGGGCTCCATCCCCCATGTCATCAGTGCTTACCGAGAAGTGGAGAGGGCTCTCAGTTGCATAGTTCCACTCTCGGTAGACTGGTGGTTCCCCTAGCCGCACTGTCACTTGACAGGGGCCAGCGGCAGCCCCGCCCTCCAGATACCAAGTCGCAGTCCCGTTCACCAACTCCCCTCTCATGACTGTGGGTGTCTCAACTGTCAGGTCGCCAGCAAGAGAACTCCTCACCTCGACATCGGACGCCGCAAATGACCTGCTGACCCTGACATCCGACACCACGAGCGACACTCTCTGAGACCCCAGCAAGGAAGCGTCATATGGGACCGGGACAGAGATCACGTCGAGGCTGCTCAGGCCAGTGTACTCCGTCCAGCTTCCAAACGCGTTCACGAACACGGTGTGGGTCGGGGAGGCTGAGGAGATGTTCAGACTGACACTGAATGCCTGTCCGAGGGTGGCAGTCAGCGGGAACGTGACGTCCAGCGTGGACCCCGTCGCGTTGACCATTCTGGTACGCAGGCCGAGAATCGACACCATGCGGAGCACGTCCGCTGTGAACACTGGCTGCCAGCCTGTGGTTGAGTTGAACCAGCCATTGCTGATACCCGCGGAGACAGCGTCAAGCACCTCCGAACTGTTGAACAACTGAAGTGCTGAGGGCGAGACCAGACCCGCAGAGACCAGTAGCGCAACACTCGACACATCCAAGCTCAGTGCCCACAGGTCATTGTACTGGACTCTGGTCTGGATGACTGTGAGTATCTCGCTGGCCATGATGGAGTCGATGAGACCGAGCCGAAGTGCCGCGCGCATGCTGAGGAAGTCAATAGCTGTTTGGTGTCCCGAGAATGGCCTGAGTGTCCAGCCCTCACCGGACCACATCCCGCCCTGATATGCGGCGAGTACAGCCGCGTTGAGTTCATCTCTGTAAGTGATCGAGTTCATGAAGCCGAGCGTGTATAGTACCTCGACTGCGGCGGCGGTGTACTGCATATGGGGTGTGCCAATTGGTACGTTGGTGAGTCTAAAGTGACCGCTGGAGTCCTGGGACTGCAGGGCATATGTCGCTGCAGACGATGCGAGCGGTGTCGGATACATCTTGAGGACCTGTGCTGACCCAATCCCAAAGTACTGTGTCCACACGCTCTGAATCCGATACTGGGACTCTCTGTACTCAGGCGAATATGGGTATGCCGTGATGTTTGCCCATGTCGGGTACTGAGCCCATGTGGAAAAACCTGTCAGGTAATCGGCGGCAGAACTCAAGTCCACCAAGTCTGAGGAGTGAGTGGCTCTTGCACTCAGCGTGAGCCAGTAGGTCCACATCAGGGACGGGAGCGGCTCAACAAGCTCAAAACCCACCGGGCTCTCACAGGTGTTCACGAAGCCAATGATGCCTTCTCCGATGGCACCGGTGGCGTTGAGGTCGAAGAGGCACGATGCAACAAGCGCAGTCTGCTCTCCCTTTGGCAGTATGTCTTCCGACTTCGCCGTGATGGAGAATCCGCCCGAATCGTGCTGATTGAGAGCAAACCACTCGAGTCCTCGTGTCCTATTCTGTGTGCTCAGTGTGCCCATTATCGCCATTGTGCTCAGCGCCGCAGATGTGCCCGCGACTCTCTCGGTTGACATACCGAGCTGTTCTCTGAAGGAGCCATCACCAACCATCATGCGCGTGATGAACCACGAAGTGAGCTTCAACGGGTCGTTGTGGCTCTTGCCAATAAGCTGTAGCGACCTGACGTACCTTGCTGCGTACGAGCTGCGCGGCGAAATGCTTGTTGGGTTGTTCCCGATGGCTCCCCAGAGGTCGGGATTGGAAGTCTCCTGGCCGTCGATGACACATGCACGTAACCAGACCTCGGCCTGAGCCGTGTCTATCAGAGCCACCTGCCCCGCCGCATGGAGCCCCTCAATCGAGTACCACGTCCTTGTGATGTCGTTCTCAAAGCCTCCAGAGGCGTCTTGCCTCGACGCGACGTAGGAACTGAGTTTCTGGCTGTCAAATTGGGCAGTGAGACCCATAGTGTGGACAAGCCACAGACCCTTTGCCGTGCTGTGAAGGGACGCACTGACATCAATCTGGTCCTTGAAGCAGGCCTCGCTACCAAGATCGGAGTAGAGGTGCGACAGCACTGACTGAACCAGCTGCTGATGCGAGTCACGCCAGCCTTCCCACATTGTCGTGTTGAGGACTGACTTTGCTGAATGAACAGCATAGTAGGTCCCGTCAAGTGTTGGTTGGTGCCAGTAGGAGAAGCCTCCGGCCAGAGGCGAGTCTGGGCTGCTCTGGCGACCAGCAACTGTAAAGGATGTATCAGATTCCCGTAGAGCTGGCATGTAGGCCAGCAGGTTCACCACTAGATCCCACGCCTCTGTGGTCCAGCAGGAGGGGTCTTCAGGTCCAAAGAGAAACATGTCGAGGGGCCACGAGTCGTATCGCAGCGGAGCAATCCTGATTGATGGGTCTGCCTCGGTCAAATTGACAAGAGCTGAGTACTCTGTCACGACCGAGTCGACAGGCAGTTCTAGTGATGACTCTGATGTGAGTGTGATCCCATTAGGGATGAGGAAGGGTGAGGAGAGGTAGACCGCTCCACCATGTTCGGGTGTGGGTTGAAAAGTAGTGTCTAGTAGAGCGGTCTGGGTGGGTTTGGTAGTTTCTCTGAGCCTGTGCAGAACCCATGATGCTCTCCCCAGAACAAGTGCAGGTCTGTCATAGCTCAAGAGCGTCCTGATGAGGTTCTGGTCAACAGCCTGTCCCTCGTCGCCGCCGAGTGACGCATCAAGAATGATGACTGCGTCTGCTAGGACCTGTGGCTGTGCGACGGCGTCCTGGGCAGACAGTACTTGTGTGACCAGTCCTCGAAGGGTCAGCTGGCTCCCGATGTACGCACCATGTGCAGTGATTGAGGAGTCCGGCATCTGCAGTATGACGAACAGGGCGTGCGAAGCCGGTGTACCATCGCTCAGCGTCTTCAGCTGACCCTTCTCTATATGGCCTGAGCGGCCCAGCGTGACATGGTCTGGCTCCGGTGCGACGGTCAGTCCAGTCGAGATGATGAACAGTGTAAGCATGAGTGTCAGTATAAGCGACCTGCGGCAGTTCACGATGACTCTCCTCCAGATTCTACTGCGGATGTGTGTCTTATCTTGCCTGAGCGATACTCTGACTCCTGACGCGGTGACTCTGCGACACGGACGAGGAGTGCGTTTGTCATTCGCCGGTGCAAAGTCCAGTGACAGCCACCCCTCAGGAGATCACCCCCACTAGCTGCGTATGCAGGATGACTATCATCACCAGAACAGTGACGAGCTCAATTGCCCCGGACCGTGGCCTCTTCTTCAGAGATGCCAAGAGCACCGAGAGGTCTCCCGATCGCACGGATGTGTTGAAGAAGACTCCCAAGGCCACGTACCAGCACACCAGTACTATGGGTGGGTTGGACACCAGCAGGGTTGCCGGGAATACAATCATTGAGATTGCTACGAATATGGACAGGATGATGGTAGAGTACAGAAACACGAGGAGTACCGCGACGCGAGGCGGCTTGTCTATCCGCAGGAAGATGTTCAGCTCCCCATAGGCGGCAGAACCAGCGATATCTGCCACATCAATGCCCAGTATCTTGCACAGCACGTACCTGATGGCGATGTACACAAGTGTGCCCGGAAGGAAGATGATTGATAGGAATGATAGGAGCGAGTTACGCGTCCATCCCTCGAACTCACGCTTCTGACCGGTCAGCAGTAGAATCCCTTTCAGTGTCCCCACTCCTATCACTACGAAGGGAGCACACTGAATCGAGAATACCACTGTCAACAGACCCAGTGTCAGTACATCCGACTGCATGTCGTGTCTTCCTCGTGCTGATATCTGCTCGTGAGTATGGAATCGATGCAGGATTAGTTAAGAATATGGCATTGACACAATAAGCAGGCATAAGTCTACAGCCGTTGAAATGGATGTCCGAACGGTCTTGGACTATAATTCACGGGTTATGAAATGCAGATGAGATTGGAAAAAGGCTTTAAATGAATACTTCTCAATGCCACTTACGTTGAAATGACCAAAAGACCAGACCAGAACGACAGGCAAAGGAGTCGTGTGATCCCTCGTGGACTGTGGTACAAAGACGACCGCACACAGGTGGTCAAGCTTCTCGGCCGGGCGCGACCAGCCATCTCGAACACAGTGGGGTTTGAGAAGCAGATGGGTCTGCGGAGCCTGTCGATGGAACCTCTCTCATTCGACGAGATAGACATAGCTCTGAACTACCGAGAGAAGATGAAGGAGCTCGGTCCGGACTTCGGTCTGCCTCTTGGAAGGACTCTGTGGGAACAGATGGCCTCTCTGCTGCCGAGAAGTCCGCAGTTGACTGCGACTTACGGGCCCAACAGTGTGTCAAGAGACCTGCTCACCACCCCCGAGATCAATGCGAGTTTCATCGAGTTGTTAGGAACGGTCCAGTTCAATGACTCGCGACTTGGTAGGAAGAGGAGACCCATCAAGGACAAGGACGAAGATGACTCTGCAGATGACCACAAGAGACGCAGACAGAGACTGACCCCGGAGGCACTGAAGGCCGAGAAGAGACGAGAGGCTGCCAAGAAGCTGATTCCGCAGTGGGAACGCATTGAGGTGAGACTGCGATGGTCACTGGCCTACGTGATGGGCAGGGTTGTGATGGGCGATGTCTATCCAGACCCCAGAGTTGTGGACGCCTATCCTTCCCTTGACCCCATGACACACGCCCTGCTGTCAGTGAAGAGCACGGCGGACGCGTGCGGTCAGCGGATTGACTGGCTGTCCTTCTTGGAGCCATCATCCTCAGTGGCTCCGGCACGGTCTTCAACATCGGTAGAGCCTGATGCCACAGTGGGCTTTCCGTGGCGGAGGCATATTGTGAACTACAGGCGGCAGATCCGGTCTCTGTGCGTGGACGAATTAGTGCAGGCGTGCAAGAACCTGAGGACAAGGACACGCCACAGTATGTTCCCTCTTGCGTACTCCGGGACTGGAACGGACGTTCGAGCACTGATTGACAGACTGCTCACCGAGAGGACCTTGGTCTCGCCGACGAATCTCGGTCTTCAGATAAGAATGCGCTTGAGGACCAGGAGGAAGACTGGTGGCAGGCGCGTAGGCATCGCCGAAGCGATGACTGTTGTCCACGACAGATTCAGGAGGATTGAGCTCCATGTTGAACCGCTAGGAACAGACATTCCCGTACGGCTCCTCGACAAGGGTGAGGTCACTTGTGTGTTCAACTCTGAGACCGTGTCGATGAGAATGGATATGCATCATTCCGAAACCGGATGGGACTTCAGACCCTACGAGGCAGAGGAGGCCGACCCACATGACAACCAGTTGTGGCTGTATCAACAGTCCCCTGAGCCAACAGCGAGGGCTGGGCCTCAGACTCCGCTCAGGACACAGTTATTGGGTTTCCTGTGGGGCTTTAGGGGTGGACCACTGTCTAGGAATCTGATGTTGAAGCACATAGGGGTCGCCAGGGCGTCGTTTGAGCGTGCTGTAGGAGACATGTACAAGGCACGACTGATATCTGTCATGTACCATCCCAGACTGGATTACGCAGGACTGCCGTCAAGCGCGTTCGCATTCGTCACTGATGCGCGTCCGACAAAGGCCGACAAGTTCGTGAGATGGTTGACGTCCTCCATGCCTTATTCCAGGGTCCTCACTTCCTCTGACCGTTCCTCGGTCTTCGCTGAGGTCTTCTTTCCGCAGGGCTACGAGGACTCTGTGATTGATTTGCTTCAGGACACGACGGAAGCAATCTCGGAGCAGCATGCTGCGGCGCTGATTATGAACTCGAAGAGCTACATGTTCACGGTCTTCAACAGACTCCTGCGCACAAAGAGGTCTGCATGGAGGAACCCATGGGAATAGGCGTTCTCCCCACTGTCTGGTATCATGCGAAACTGACGCCAAGAGTGTGGCTGGACTCGGTCGAGTCCCGGTCTGTGATCTCCTAGGACCTATGCTTTGTAGAACCCATGACAAGCCTGTCATAGGCCTCGCGCGCCACGCGACACTCCGGATGCATCTGCATAGCACGGGCTGCTGCACGGACCGCTTCGCGTATGTCTCCTGCATCAGACGCAGCTATGCTCAGCATGAGCCACGCCCAATAGTTGTCAGGCTCAGCCTCCGCCCTGACACGCATTGCCCGCTCTACCTCGTCCTGCATTCGCCTGTCCTCAAGGGAGTCGCCATCACTCACATCCATTCCTCCAAGTGCGTCTGTTCCACCCCAGAGCCTTTCCACAACACCATCAGTTCCTTCACCATATGGCTTGCTCGGTCTGTACCAGTCACTGACCTGAGAAGGTCCTCCAGGCGGGAAGCGACTGGCGAGCGAACGGAGAGGTCCACTCCGTCTGTTGACAGGAAGTCCACCTCGTCATACACGTCTCGTGCCTTCCGATACGACACTCTCTCATCCTCTGCGACTCCCCTCGCCTTCAGGACTGCTTCGAGGTCTCCGTGTCTTCGAAGCTCTATCACGCCCCTGCGGGGTCCAATTCCCCTGAGTCCGGGATGAAAGTCACATCCACACAGCACTGCAAGGTCACGGAGTTGAGACATGTTCAGTCCTGTCGAGCTCTGCAGCTGAGCGAGCGTGGCACACTCGACACTGGACTCACTCAAGTGGAGCGCTCTTGTAACGTGGTGACTGCCAAACAGCAATGCGTCTGCATCATTGGAGACGACTGTCCCGACCATGCCGTCAGCTGCCAGACGCGCGGCCATCATCTCTGCCTCGGTTGGCGAACTGACAGCTGGCACTCCCGTCCAGACGCATAGGTCTCGAAGGTGGGCCACGCTGAAGTACCATCGCAGAGCCCGACTGTCGGAGAGCGCCTCGGATATCGCGTCATCGTAGCTGTCACCTGACTCTCGGAAGTCCGAATAGAGTTTCTCTGCGCGACTCACAAGAGCAGGGTTACTCGGACGCTTCAGAGTCTCCGGTGGGCCATCGAAGACGAACACGGGCAGCAGTCCGACTCTAAGACATGACCGCACAATGCTCAGGAAGATGAACACATGATCAAGAGCAATCCTTGGTCCCGAGATGGCACCGCGTGTGGACAGTCGCCGAAGCATGTAGTTCGGAGTGTCGAACGCGATGGTACGGGGTCTGACAAGTGTGCAGTCAGCCCATGTCCACGAGATCAACTCAGACCAGTTACGTACGCCCATCCTGCTGTCTCACCTCGGTCTCGGCGGACTCGAAGCAGTCCGTAGTGTATTTCATGCGAAGCCCCGCTCTGGGTGTCCCGTAGGCACTTCTCTCGAGCGCAAACATGACAATGTCTGGCTGCAGCAAGGAGCGCTCAATGCGAATCACGTTCTCGACGCCGTGCGCGAGCACGTTGCCTCCGACGGGGGAGCTCTCACCCGTGTCCCACTCCCGGTTCATGTGGTCTGTCATGAGGACGTGGACGCCAGTTGCGTTTACCGCGCGACGAAGACATTCAAGAGCGCCGTAGAGCGACCTCGCCCGTCCCTTCGTGCCGGGGCCCTCAGTCAGATTCAGTGCTCCAACAAGACTGTCAACCACCACCATGACCACGTCGCTCCTGCCTGAGATGTAGTCTGCAGCGTCCCTGAGGTCCTGCAATGATAGTACTCTTGAGAAGACGGTCCTGCCGAGGATGTCTTCCAGGTCAAGGCCACTGCTGAGACCTCTTGTCAGCCTGGCGCTGTAGTTCCTACCGGAGTCCAAGAAGACAGCAACCATGTCTCTGTTGGACTGCAGTGCGGACACGAGCACAGAGTGGGCGAAGAGTGTAAGCAGTGCGCGTTCCGGGCCATAGGCCACTGTCATCTGGCCCCCGCAGAACACGCCGCTCAGTAGTGCGTCGAGTTCGACCGGTCTGAGGATCAGTAGCGGCTCAGAGCGGGGTGGAAGGTCGTCGAGCCTCAGCATCTCAGGTGACACCCACCACGACCTCCATGCGAGCGGCGTTGTATTCACGACCCAGGACTGTCATTACTGCCTCGCCTCTAGACATCCTGCGTACATCCATGCCCAGTGAGTCTTCGCGTCTCACCACTACTGCGACTCCATTGCCCTTTGATGGTGGGAACGCGGTGACTCTGCTCGGCGGCGCCTCCAGTATCATCTTCACCGCATTCTCCTCCGTTGCGAGACAGTACCCATCAAGCGGCAGACCGTGATTTGCCTCGAGCTGTGGGAGATAGAGGATGGCCTCTTCGAGCATCGAGGGTGCGAGGGCCGGGTCCAGTCCAATCTCTCGAAGTACTGACTCGACCCCTCTGAGTATGTGGTCTTGTCCCCCGGTGGCCACCACAAGTGCATCAAGCGAGTCGAAGTGAGTCACAGTGACAGGGAGCATCGGGCGCTCGACAAGGAGTCTCAGAACTGCTCGCAACGAACCCGGAGGAAGTATGAGGACACGGAGACCTCGTCGCTCAATCACTCTTCGAATTGCCTCACTCTCGTCGGCCGGGGTCCCAAATGGCACGTCCAGTCCGTGACGCTGTGCAGCGGAGACAGCCGACTCTGCAAGGGTCGTGATGACCCCGGGTTGTCTGAGCGTGTGGCAGACAGCAGCAGTGACTCCTGCTGATGCGACTGCGAGGGGAATGCCCCATGGCAGCATCCCGAGAAAGACGATGAGGAACAGGTACACGAGAGAGGAGTATGCCAGCACATTAAGGAGTAGAGTCATGACCCGTGAATGACCCTTGGTCAGTTCCATTCTCCCGCTGGAATACATCAGCACCATCGTCACTGCCAGCGTGAAGAGAAGAGGCAGCGGGTTTCCGTCTCGAAGTGAATGGACCGCAGAAGACGTCGCCTGAATCAACTCCGCGCCGAGTGTGATTGCTACCGCTCCTACTATCGCATACTTGAGCAGACTAAACAGCGACTTCCCTAGCAATACCTCTGGCCCTCCCGTTGAGTGTTTCGGACTGAGCCGGTTCCCATATCAGTCCACACGAACCCATCAGGTGCAGATGACCGAGCATCTCCTCTCGGTCCTTTGATGTGCGTTCGTAGACCTCTGAGGCATGAGCGAATGGTCTGCGTCGGAGCACTAGGTCTCTGTCCACCCACCTGAGGATGGACTCGTAGTGTACTGCGACAGGTCTTCCGCTCACCTCTCTCATTTCCGAGACAACGACTACGGTCACGCTTCTGGTAGTTGTCAGTGCTGCCAGTGCAGGGAGTATGTCCTCTATCAGTTCGCGCCCCCACATGAGGTCTTCTTCCCTTGACATGTCAAGGACCCTCGTGATGGGGTCTATCACCAACAGGACCGTAGACTCGTCGAGACGGGATGTCATCTCGATCACTGTATTGTATGCCTCTCGGTGACCCTCGGTCACTACGACATCGACTGAGTCGATGGCACACTCATGGTGCTCTAGGATGCTCCTCAGTCTCCGAAGAACCGACATCTTGCCATCAAGCGAGAGCCATACGACCCTGCCCCTGGAGACCGCAGCAAGAGCCATGTAGGCGGCCAAGAGGGACTTTCCGCTGCCTGCAGCGCCCCAGATGTGGATCAGTCCTCTCAGACTGGCTGGATCCGCGACTTCTTTAGGTTCCAACAGGCTCAGCCTCCGTGCGGCGTGGTGATCTGCTACTTGACTGCTGACGGCGAGGGCCCTTGGATGCCATGCTTCGGGCTCTAACCTGGTCTGATGTCAGCACTCCGTTCCTGACTCGGGTCTCCGGCCTTGCCCCGTCAACTTCGTCCACTATGGGCACTGTGCTCTCGACCGCCTGAGATGACTTGACTGTGTCCGCCTGATGCGCCACTTCCGCCGGGACCACAGCTGCTGGCGGTGGGGTGGTGCCAGTGTCTTTGACCGTGTATTGGGGACTCTTGCCTGCTATCTCCTCGGCAAGACTCAGCTCCTCAGTGCTTACTTCCGTGTCGCGATGTGGACCCGATCCTTCAGACATGGGCACAATGTCTGGTTGTCCAAGTTCCCGTTCCAACGACTCAAGTGCGGACTTGGCGGCCTTGCGGTTGAGGAGTTCATCAATCGAGTCCTTTGCAGTCGGACTGAGAAGCCCTGACCTGTATAGTGCATGATTCAGCACGGTCAGATACTCGAGAAGGTGCTCCGGTGAGACCTTCTTGTCATCGCCCCTCGAGAGAGCAACATAGGCGAGAGCCAGCCTCTTCTCATCCTCTTCTGCCAGCGCTCCAAGAGCATGGAATAGCCCTAGGAACGCACTCAGGCCAGCGTCCATATCAATCGACGTGTCCCTCTGGGGTGACAGACGGACACACTCATCAATCACAGCGGCTGCTCGTGCGATCGCTGTGAGCGTGTCGCCCTCAGAGAATGCGGAGGCCGCCTCGGCCGCCAGACTCGACACCACAAAGTTGAGTTCAGTGACCAGGCGAAAGAGCCTCTCGTTCTCTGCCAGTGCTCGCTGTACCAACTGTCCTTCTGCGAGCCTACACACTCTCTCATCCTCCACTCGTAGAGCGTCGGCGAACCTCCTTGCGCTTGACAGTCCGGTCCTGAGATAGAGAGCGCTGGCAAGTCCAGACAGGATGAGAGTGACCGCAGGCAGCAACAGTGTGCTGGCGTTGGTCATAAGCGCATTCAAGACTCCTACACCCGCAGCAACCGAGAACAGAAGCGCGAGGAGACCGTACCAGCCGCGTGTGCTCTTCCGCAGGTACTCCCACTTCTCTGCAGAGATGGTTGACTCCGCGTCACTGATGTGTGCACGCATGTCGCTCCTTCTGATGAATGCGAATTCGGACGCGTCAACAATGTGACCGGCCGGTGTGAACCATGTCAAGTCCCGAGAAGGTCTGACACCAGAATAGACCGCGTACGTGGTGCGCGTTTCCCGAACCGCCGAGAAGCCTCTCCCACTGTCAAAAGGCAACACGGGTATTGTGATGCTTCCACGAACTGTCCGCATCTTCCGGTATCTGAGTTCCCTGTTGCACACATCCCGAAGAACTGAGTCCAGCTCCCTGTTGACAGTGGACAGGACTGCAGACTGGATGGCCAGGTTCGCGCGGTCCATAGCGCGGTTTCGCGTGTCAAGGACGTAGACAACATCAGCCAGGACCGTCCGTGTGTTCTTGATGCCCTTGAGACTGACTCCGATGACCAGGCCGTTTGGCAGTGCGACTGCCTTGTGGCCGGTCGATTCAAGGGCAAGCACTATGTCCTCGCCCTTCGAGTCAGTCCCGCTCTCACTGTCCACACAGTCGGGTGTTCGAACAATGTCATCCGAGGACGGTGTGGCACTATCACTGGTCTCCATCTGTTATGACCTCCTTTGTGACAAACCTTGAGTCGATGATGTTGTATAGCTGTCTCGCCAATTCGCATACATGTGTCATGCCGCCCACTTCTGCTACGGCGGCGGTTGAGTGAAGCAGCCATCGGAACCGTTCGAGCAGCGCGAAGACATCTCCAGCTGACTGCTCTAGGGTACGTGCAATGTCAGCAAGTGACGCACTTGTATTCACGACGTGGCCGATGACTGCATCCACAAGAGTGTCCTGTTCCTGTCCCGACTCGACAAACATCAGGTGCTTCAACAGGGCCATCATCTGCATGTTGCTGTCGACGAGCGGAAGCATTGCGAGCATCTCTCGTGCAGTCTGGATTCGCAGGTACAGCCTGTTGACAGTCCGGCCAAGCCGGGTTGGCGCAACCCTCCCGTCGCTTGTACCCTCAATCAGTCCGAGGCGTGACAGGGCCTCAAACGGGCTGGACTCGCTGAGCGCGAGGGGGATCACATAGTCCGCAAGTGATCCGAGTTGGGTCGAGGCCTCAATCCCCAGTGCCACGAGATGCTGGCACAGTATGCCATCCTCGTCGAGACCACGTCCACATGAACACATAGGTCCCTCGACGATGTTCCCTGACGACAGGCGTGCGGAGAAGCGACAGGTGAACTGACCACTCATCTGCTCGGCAACAATCCCACCGATGACATCCTCCCCTACCTCGCGTATTCGTACAGTCCCGACGGAACCCTGCCGGGCGGCGTGCACGGTGTCGCTGAGAGCATGCAATTCGATGGCCGCACTTGCTGTCAGAACACCCAACTCAAGATGCCGCATTGGTGTGCGTGAGATGCCCCGGCGGGAATAGGTGTAGTAGGAGTCGGCCAACACTTCGTCCTGCATATGTTCGAGTGTAGACCCCTGCATGTGGTCCAGGAAAGCAAGCAGCTGTTCGGTGAGAGCTGCGCTCGTTCCCAATGCGCTATGAACAGGGGCATATCGTGGCTCGAGGAGAGTGCGCCCTGTAGAGTCATCTCCGGTGTGATAGAAGTAGTGTTCCACTATCGCGTCTGCCTCGCCTCTGCTACCGGCAACGATGACTCCAAACCCTTGCTCATCCCTTCCGGGACGGCCCGCCCTGCCAAGCATCTGATGAACCATGTTCACCGGAAGCATCTGTCGGTAGTCAGACGGTGAGTGTACACTTGAGACAATCACCAGCCGAGCCGGCAGGTCCATCCCCGCGGCGAGCGTTGTTGTAGCACAGAGCGCTCTGATCATCCCCCTCCGGAAGAGGGACTCCACCATCGCTCTGCCTCTCGAACTGAGCCCAGCGTGATGATAGCCAACCCCGTCGTGGAGCAGAGGAGTGATCTCCGACGGCAGGCTGGCATCCCAGTTCTCCACCGACGTCAGCTCAGCGTCAACGGCAGTCTTCTCGTTCGCAGTCATCTGCCTCTTGACATGTGCGGCCAGTCGAAGTGCCTGAGTCTCACACTCCTTGCGTGTACGGAAGAAGACAATCACCTGCCCGTTATGCTGGACGGTCGTCATGGTCAGGTCTCTTATCGTCCTGTCCCTGTCATTAGTCGGTACCACACTGTACTTCAGAGGCACTGGGCGTTCTGTGTTGAAGATCAGTC